>JAYVIS010000029.1:0-7323 GCA_043769975.1 Bacteroidota bacterium | reverse complement strand
ATTGGAGGAAGCTTTAGCACAAACCTTAGCACAAGTATTGGAGCGCATCAATCAATAAACGACGGGCTTATGGATGGCTATATTATTAAACTGGATTCGAATTGTAATCGTATTTTTTCAAGCTATCTAGGCGGCAGTGCAGTTGATGATTTATGGGGTAATACAACTGATGCACTAGGCAACATTTATGTAAGTGGCCATACAACATCAACGGATTTTGATTTAACAATAGGCGCATATCAAACAACAAATAATGGTAGTAATGATTGGTTTATTTCTAAATTTTCAGCTACAGGAGCTTTTTTAAAATCAACGTTGTTGGGTGGTAGTTTAAATGATATTAATTCAAGAATGGTAATGTCAGGAACTAACGAATTAACCCTTATTGGAAAAACAGAAAGTATAGATTTTCCTATGATTGGAATTCCATATCAATCTGCAAAAAGTACAAGTTATGATGTTGCAATAGCTAAACTTTATACAACTAATTTAACGCCATTTTGGACAAGTTTTTATGGTGGAAATACAGATGAAGACTCATGGGATTTAGCATCATTTTCAATCAATAATTTTATTTTTGTAGGAGGTAGTAATAGTACAAATTATCCAATATCATTAAGCGCTTACCAACCAACACTAAATATAAGCAATGATGGAGTGTTTACTAAACTACATGTTGGAAATTTAATTCCAACTGAAGTAGATGAAATATCAAATAATGAAACAACTATTACAGCCTACCCAAATCCAATAAAAGAAATAGTATCTATTAATTCTTCCTTACCATACTCGTTCAACTGCACAACAAGTATTGGAGAAAATGTAACTCAAAAAATTATAATTATTGACAAAAAAAGCATTAACATAAAGTTACTTGAAAATGGAATTTATTTTTTAACCATTAATACAAAACTATCTTCCCGAACTATTAAAATTATTAAAGAAGATTAAGTTTATTTTTTTAGTTTAGAAGCTTGGGTGGAAGCATTTTCTTTGTATTTACCAGAAAAAACGAGCTTAAAAGGATACATCATTTGTTTTAAAAACGTGGTTGGCATTTGTTTTTGATCAGGAACTCCAATTTTTGGCTGTACACCTTTTGGTAAATAATAAAAACCAAATATTAAGTCCCAAATATTCAAAATACTTGCATAATTAACACCATAATGTCTTGGAATATTAATTGCGTGATGCCAAGAATGAGTTTGCGGCGTATTGATTATGTAGTTTAAAAAACCCCATTTAACTTTAATATTTGTGTGAGTGAAAAATCCCCAAACATTTTGAACTGTAATTTGAAATAAAAAATAATCCATAACAGAATACCCTATCATAGCAAAGGGTAAATATAAAATTGGTTTATAAATAAACATTTCAAAAAAATGAAAATGCCTTGTAGACCCAGCTCCTAAAGTTTCTTGAGCATGATGAATTTTATGAAATGACCATAGAAAATCTGAGCGATGTAATAAGTAATGTGCCCAAAATTCACAAAAATCTTGAATCAAAAACATTATTAAAACTTGTAAAAACGGATTCAAACTTTTGACATCATAAACTAATAGAGAATGAATATTAAAAAAACTTAAAGACTTAAGAAAAATAAATTCTGTTACTGCGCAAATTCCAAATAATCCAATAATGTATACTAACACATCATTAAAAAAAACATAAAATGTGTCTAACCAAAATCCTTTACGGCTTAATAAACCATGCTGTCTTTGTTTTGGAAGAATGATTTCTAAAAAAAAACAAAAAGCATAGGCTATTAAAACGCAATAATATACATTAACAAACGATGGGTGTTTTAATTGATATAAAGTAAAATCATAAATCTGTTTAGTGCTTTGAGAAAACACATCGATTATTTGTGGGAATATGGCCAAGATAATAGTAAAGTAAATAAATGTTTAGTACTAAAGCAAATTTAATTAATTTAGTGACTAAATTATATTAATGAATAAATTGAAAACATATTTCAATAAAGAACGACTAATTTTATTAGCTGCTGTTTTATTGTTTTATGGTAATATTTTAAAGAATGATTATTCGCTAGACGACAGTATTGTTACCGAAAAAGATAATATTACAGCGAAAGGTTTTAAAGCTATTCCTAAAATATTAAAGTCATATTATATGGAAAGAGCAGACAATATGAAGTTTGACTATCGGCCAATTGTAAAAATTTCATATGCAATTGAACACCAATTCTTCGGAGTAAACGTAGTTATATCTCACTTTTTTAATTTGTTAATTTACATAATCGGATTGTATGTTTTATTTTCTGTTTTGAAATTATTATTTGACAATTACTCGAATCATATTGCATTTTATTCTGTTTTAATATTTGCAATAATGCCAATTCATTCAGAAGTAGTTGCTAGTTTAAAAAACAGGGATATTCTAATCTGTTTTGTTTTTTGCATGCTTAGTTTTAAATACTATTTACTATTTCTAACTAATGATCAAAAAAAATGGAAGTTTTTATTTTTAAGCACAGCTAGTTTTTACATCGCTTTTTTAACCAAATTTGATGTTTTGCCATTTATAGTAATTATCCCATTATTAGCCTACATAAAAAAATCAGCCAAAATAAAACATGTTCTCTTATTTTTCGGCATAGCAATACTTTCAGCAATTTTATTTAAGCTAACAAAAAATGCTTTCCTTGAAAAAGATGTTACAAAACGAGTTTTTAATTACTTTGAAAACCCACTGTTTTTTGAAAATGGAATAACATTTAAATTAATAGCACTCTGCAATTCATTAGGGTTTTACATTCAACAAAGCATTTTACCATTAAAACAATGCTCGTATTATGGCATAGAAACCATTTCAGTTTCAAAATTACAATTTCAAGGATTTATCGGAATAATTTCAATTCCAATTCTATCATTTGCGCTGGTTAAAACATTTATTAAAAAAGATTTTTTGATTTTTTCAGGTTTATTTATTTTTTGCGCTTCCGTTTCAATGTATTTAAATTTTGTAATTCCAGTGGTTGGTATTGTAGCAGATCGATTTTCGTTTTTCAATTCTTTGGGGATAGCAATTCTGTTAATTGGATTATATGAAAAGTATAAGCAAAAATTAAATTTATCAATTATAAACCAGAAAATAATAGGTGGAATTATTTTATTAGTTTTTGCAGGCATTACAATCAATAGAAATAGCGATTGGAAAAACCTAAATACATTAACGAGTGCAGATGTAAATAAGTTTGAAAAAAATGTATTTTTAAATTACAAGCAAGGTTTAAATTTAGCTACAGAGTCCTTAAATAAGGATAACAAATTAACTAATACTGAAAGGAAAAACAAACTATTAGAAGCACGAAAATATTTGGAGAAATCAGTCTCATTGCATTCAAATTACCTTGCAAGTTTAAGCTACTTAAGTTATATTTTAATATATTATTTTAATGAATTTAATACTGCAATACCTCATTTAAACAAAGCAATAACACTACAGCCCTCTACAGAACTTTATTTCTATAAAGCTATTTGCATGAGAGAAACAAAACAAAGAGATAGTAGTGAATACTATTTAAAAAAATGTTTGGTATTAGATATAAATTATATAAACGCCTACAATCTATTACTTTACAATTATAATGAAACAGGGCATTTTGAAAAAACTATTTCTTTATGCAACGAAGCGATTGATGCAGGTGTTAATGCAGTAGAAATTTATAACGCATTAGGAAAAACATATTGGCAAATGAAAAACAATATTGAAGCCGTAAAATATTATAAAAAAGCGCTTGAAATAAACCCCTCAAACGAAGAAGCCAACGCAATGATTAAAAAGCTTCAGTAATAATTTATTAGATTCTATTTGCAACCAGCATCTCTGTAATCACTTTTAGCACTTGGATTATCTAATACTTGGAAAGACATGCGTGGTTCTCCAAATAGTTGACAATATCGCTCAGGATTTCTTTCTTTTGCTTTGTGTAATGCATCACTAAAAGTACGGCTATAAAATTTTTCAGGTAAATGAGATGCAATTGAAATATAGCTAAACAATAAACCCTCATCCACATTTTCAACTTTTAAAAATGGTTCCAAAATATTTGACGAAAACTTATAATCCTTTCCTCTTGTAAATGCATAAGCCAATTTTAAAGCATTTTGCCAACTAGCTTCCTTAAAATTATAAAAACTTTTAATCTTTTCAATACAAGCTTCAATTAAAGGCTCACTGTTTTCAAGTGTATCTAGCGACTCCATTATTTTAAATTGCCATTCGATATTTAATCCATCAACTAATTTTTTTTCAATTTTCGACTTGTACAAAGCGTCAATATCTAACTGCGTTTTTGCTTGCTGTTCTTTTGTACCTAAAGTAGAATCTAGTGTAATTGAACTATATATTCTATTATATCGGATGATATCATTTGTAGGATCTAATTTCTCTAACCCTTTAAGTTCTTCATAATCCTCGTCATCAATTAAACTATTTTTAGCCAAATAATTATAATAAATTTTATTGTTTAATAAGTTAGCATACTTTGAATCATTTGGAATTTTTAAACTATCCATAATATCCTCAGTATATTTTTTTTCTAACTTTTTATTATAAGCATATTCCATTATTTTATATGCTTGCTGAATTTTACTTGCTTTTAATGCTCTTCCAAAAGATACTGCTGTGAATTTCTGTTCTTTATTACCAGAAATATCATAGGTTACATCCATTACAATTTGTGCAAAACGCTCTTTCGATAATACCGGTTCAAGTTCTTCTAGCAACTTACTGTCAGAATTTAATTTTTTAATTGCCTTTTCTTTTCCTAGTTTAACTAACTCGTCATATTTACCATCTTCCATTTCTAGTTCAAACAAATTCCAAGAATCTTTAGTTTCAATATTTGGACTAATTTTATTATTCTGCATGCTTTGTAAAACCGCAGTTACACTTTCGGCACGTTTACGTTGCAACTTCGCATTCGCTGTGGCATCACCTTCAATAGAAGAATAAGCATAAATATACAATCCATCAATTATAAAATCAGGCTCATTCATAGCTTTAATAAATGGCTGAACATCTTCAGTTTTAAACTCTGATTTATTTTTCTCAAATGGAATCATGAAATTTAAAATTGAACTCTCCGAACGTGGCTCAAATGGTGGCTTTAAACCAACAGTTTCTGCGGCAGGAATTAACCCAATTGGTGTATTACTTTCTTGATCTCCTTTTTCAAGGTAACTACGTGTTACGGTTCTACAAACATGTCCATCTTGAATTACAATTAAATTTAATTCATAAGGTCCGGTTATTTTTGGGTTTAGTTTTCCCATTTCAACCTTAATTTTATTAATCTTGATTTTCTTTTTTGATTTAGGGTCGGCTACAATTAAGTTTTTTGCAAATAATTTATCTTTTGTAATTACTTTTTGCATGATTCCCTTATTTTGCAAGTTATTATCTACAATATTGTAATCCGCCTTTTCATATTGTGCTTTTTGAACCACATCAACGGCTAATCCGTCTTTAGGCTTTTTCATTATCCTTTTTAAATCTTTAAGATTAGCATATTCTAAATAAATTTTTCCATTTTCTACAATTAATCCTTTTTGTAATACATCATAATTTTTCCATTTATCGCATGTTTTACAAGATTTTACATCAGCAGTTAATAATTTTTTTGATTTTGTATTGAAAGGGACAGCAAGTTCTTTTTTCTTTTTTGCACCTTCATTAAAACTATCATATCCTCCAAAAACAGCAGTAGCATATACTTTTTTCTTATCATCATCAAGTATACAGCTAATACCAATCATCATGTACTTAGCCTTTAATAATACTTCTTTATCTTTTTTGTTATTTTCCCAACGCGTATAAATAACCTTTGCAACTTGATCTGTTTTATAATTATCTCGTCCTTTATTAACAGGCGCATTCATAGCAACCTCTTCCCCTTTATTAGTTCCTCCCACTTTAATTAAATTCTTTTTCACTTTTAAAGGATCAACTTTTACTTGCCCAGCACCAGCCATTTTATCAGCATCAATTTCTGCAGCTTGTACTAATAATTGTTTTAATTCAAATGTATCGAGACCATTTTTTACTCTAAATTTGTTTAATTCAGTTACCAGTAAACGTGGTAGTTCATCAAGGCTGAAATTTTCCTGAGCATCAGCAATAGAAAAGGAAAAGCAAAAAAAGAAAAATAATAGAAAATTCTTCATAAAGTTTAGTTTAGTATATTAACAAATATTGTAAAATCCCTTTATAAAGTCGAATTAGAGTATTCACAAACTATTAACAATACCGTATAGCTTAAACCACAAACTCAAATCTGAGGAACCAAAAACCAATAAAATACTAACAAAACAGTATTACAGGATGTAACTTAACTTGAGCATATTCGTTCTGCCTTTTTCTTTCATAGGCATACTAGCTAAGTTTATTACTAAATCATCTGCTTTAACAAAACCACCTTCTTTAATATATCCTTTTAAGTCGTTAATGGTGTCATCGGTGCTTTCATATTTGTCATAATAAAAGCCTCGAACGCCCCAAACTAAACTTAATGCATTTAATAAAGTCTGATTGTCTGTGAAAATATAAATATTTGCTTTTGGCCTGTGACTACTCAATTTAAATGCTGTGTAACCACTATGCGTCATTGACACGATAGCAGAAACGCCTGCTTGTTTGGCCATTACACTAGCATTATAACAAATACTATCAGTAACATAAGTAACTGTTTTTAATTCAGGTTCATGTTCTTTATAATAAATACGGTCATCATTTTCAATTTCAGTAATGATTCTTCGCATGTATTCAATAACTTTAACTGGATATCTTCCAACCGATGTTTCTGCACTAAGCATAACCGCATCTGCGCCATCTAAAACAGCATTAGCAACGTCATTAACTTCAGCTCTTGTTGGCGTATAACTAGTTATCATACTCTCCATCATTTGTGTTGCAATAATAACAGGCTTAGATGCTAGCAAACATTTGTTTACAATCATTTTTTGCAATAATGGCACTTGTTCCATAGGCATTTCTACACCTAAATCACCACGAGCAACCATTACTCCGTCTGTTACTTCAATTATTTTATCAATTTCTTTAATTGCTTCAGGTTTTTCAATTTTAGCGATAACACGAGCATGTTTTTTCTTAGAACGAATAATCTCTTTCAATTCTATAATATCAGTTACACTTCTAACAAAAGATAAACCAACCCACTCAAAATTATTTTCTAATGCAAAATCTAAATCACGTAAATCTTTTAAGGTTAAACACGGTAAAGAGATTTTTGTGTTTGGTAAGTTCACTCCTTTTTTTGAAGACAAGGTTCCGCCT
>JAYVIS010000028.1:0-30004 GCA_043769975.1 Bacteroidota bacterium | reverse complement strand
AAGTTTTGCAAATAGCCTTGTCCATCATCGTTTTGTTGCAAAAGCAATTGAGCTTCTCTGTAATTTCCATCACACATAAAAGCAGCTTGTTTTGCAAGGGTTTCATTACATCCAAATTGATTCATTAATCCTTTGGTAATACTGTCTGTATCAATTTTATAAAACAATAATTGCTGAACACGTGAAATTATGGTTGTTAATAATTGTTCTGGATGGTTGCAAACTAAAACGAAAAGGGTTTGTTCTGGCGGTTCTTCTAGTATTTTTAAAAGTTTGTTTGCAGATTCAGCATTCATTTTTTCAGGTTGCCAAATAAGCATTACTTTATATCCACCTTCATAACTCGTATAAGATAGTTTTTTTAAAATGGAGCCTGCTTCTTCGGTAGGAATAATCGGTTGTTTGTTTTCTGCATTTAAATCATTAAACCAATCATGAAGCGTAATATAGGGAGTTTCTAAAAAGCACTCTCTAAATTCTGTTAATAAATCATTGCTGGTTTTTACGTCAGCACTTTTAGCAATAGGAAAAACTAAGTGTAAGTCTGGATGGCTAAGCTTCGACGTTTTTAAACAGGAAGGACAAACGCCACAGGAATCTTGATTTGTTTTATTGGTGCAAAATAAATATTGTATGAAAGCAAAAGCCGCTACTAAATTACCACTTCCTTCTGGCCCGGTTAACATGAGGGCATGCGGAATGCGATGATCAGCAAACATACCAAGTAATTTGGTTTTAGCTTCGGGTTGACCAATTATATCTTTAAAAAACACTGCTTAAAAATACAGATTAATTTTATAAATTTTGTTTAATTTTACTTTATGCATATTGGTTTATTTTTCGGTTCTTTTAATCCTATTCATATTGGACATATGGTTCTTGCAAATTACATGGCCGAATTCACTGATATTGAAAAAGTTTGGTTTGTGGTTTCTCCCCACAACCCCTTAAAACAAAAAAAATCATTATTAGATCAAAATCAACGTTTACACATGGTAAACCTTGCTATTGGAGATAGTGATTTATTTCAAAGTAGTAATATTGAATTTGGTTTAACTCAACCTTCATACACCATCAATACGTTAGCTCATTTAAAAGAAAGGTATCCACAACATACATTTTCGCTAATTATAGGACAGGATAATTTAACTTCATTTCATAAATGGAAAAATTACGAAGAGATTCTTAATCAAAATAAATTGTATGTATACCCTCGGCCCGGTTCAGAAAATAGCGAATTTGAAGCACATCCTAATGTTATTTTAACGCAAGCTCCGCTAGTTGAAATATCATCTACATTTATTAGGGCTTCGTTAATGGATAAAAAAATCATGTCTGGTTTTCTGCCAGAATCTGTTTGGAAATACATTGATGAGATGAGTTTTTATAGAAAATGATAATCCTAACATCGAACTTATAAATAGAATTAATAAGTGGATCATCTGTTAACCCTTTATTATTAAGCACTTTAAGCATTGTTAACTCGATTATATAATTGAATTTTACAAAAACCAATTCGATTTAGGAATACTATTTATGTTTAATAAAAATTAGGAACAAAACAGCTAATTCTGTAATATTGTAATAGAAAATAAAAAACATAATTATGAAAATAAAATTACTTACTCTATTATCTGTTGCATTAGTTAGTGTAATGTCAGGTCAAACCATGCAAATTTTAGATAATACATCAAGCGCTGTATTACCTAGTGGGTCAACTGTTAACGTAATAACTACTGCTAGCACACACATAATAACTAAATTTAAAGTAAAAAATAATTCAGCTACTTCTCCAACTGTTACTGTTTATAGAACAGCAATAGTAACAAATTCTACAGCAGATTTTCCTTTTTGTTTTGCCTGTAATTGTTTGCCGCCAACAACAACATCTGCTGTTTGTACTTTTACAGCAAATGAAATTGCTCCAAACGCAAGTAACACGTCGGGTTTATGGCCAGAAATAAACGAAGCTCCTACAGTTGGTTTTAGTAAAGTTAAATACAAGATTGTAAATAACTCAAATGCAGCCGATAGTACTGTATTATATGTAACTTATAATGGTGCGGTTGGATTAAATGAGAAGTCATTTGATAATTTCAACTTAAGCGTTTCTCCAAATCCGGTAAATGATATGTTTGTTGTTAAACATACAGCTTTAGAAAGTAAAAACGCTAGTATCAAAGTATTGAATATTGTTGGAAGTGTTGTTAAAGAGGTAAGAATCGAAAACAATGAAACTCAAACTAAAGTTGATGCTTCGCAATTAACAGCTGGAATTTACTTTGTTTCTGTTTATTCAAACAATGTACTTATTGACTCAAAAAAAATAATAGTATCTAAATAATAACAATTAAACAACAAACCATAAACCATGAAAAAAACAACTACACTTTTAGGCTTAATGGCATTAACCACTATTGGTTTTGCTCAAAGTCCGCGCATGTCTCTTTACGAAGAGTTTACTGGAGAAAACTGTCCTCCTTGTGCTTCAACTAATCCTGGATTAGACGTTAAATTAGGAGTAAATTCTAATAATACAATTCCTATTAAATGGCAAGTTGCTATTCCAAGTGCACCATCTAGTTTAACATCATTATACCAACAAAACAAGGTAGAAATTGATGCTAGAGATGCTTATTATTCTATATCATCAGCACCAAACGGAAGACAAGATGGTCAAAGCCAAGTAGTTTTTGGATCAACTAGCGATCATCCTACTTATGTAAGTGCTACAACTTTAAATGCAGCAGCAGCAGTTACTTCACCTTTTACAATTGCAATGAATAGAGCTTGGGATCCTACATTCTCTACTATTACTGTAACAGGAACTATTGTAGCTACTGGTAACTATACAACTACTGGTACTAATTTAAAATTTAGATTAGTAATGACAGAAAAACACATTGTTTATGCTACAGCTCCAGGAAGTAATGGAGAAAAAGAATTTAATTGGGTTGCTCGTAAATCTTTTCCAGATTTAGCAAACGGAACTCCAATGGCACCAACATTTACTGTAGGTCAAACACAAACGTTTACTGTTACTTGTGTATTACCTTCATATATTTGGGATAAAAGCCAAGTAGAAATGGTTGGTTTTATTCAAGATGACGCCACTAAAAAAGTGTTACAAGCTAAATTAGGTGCTGCTGCTCCATTAACAAATGATGCTGCTGCTTCTTCAATTTCTGGTTTAACTGCTCTTAGCTGTGTTACTTCTTTAACTCCTTCAGTTATTGTTAAAAACAATGGTTCAAACGCAATTACTAGTATGACTTTAAATCCTTATGTAAATGGTGTTGCTAATGGCGCTCCTAAAGCATATGCTGGAAGTTTAGCTGCTGGTGCAACTGCAACTATTATTATGAATCCAATTACTGCTTTACCAGCAGGTTCAAACACTTTTTCTGTAAACATTAATAATGTAAATGGTGGTGTTGATAATAATAACATTAACAACAACATGACATCTAAGTTCGTAATTATTGGAACATATGCTCCAGCTCCTATAGTTCAAGATTTTCAAACAGCTACATTCCCCCCAACAAATTGGATTTTAGTTAATCCTGACGGTGGCGCTTCAACATGGTCACGTGTTACTACTGCTGGTGGATTTGGTGCTTCTACAGCATCTACAAGATACCCTTGTTATACTGCTGCTGCTGGAGATATGGATGATTTATATTTACCTCCAATGAGTTTATCAGCTATTACAACTCCAAAATTAACTTTTGATGTTGCTTATGCTCAATATGCTACAGAAAATGATCAATTGGAAGTTATGGTTTCTACAAACTGTGGATCTACTTGGACAAATGTGTATACTAAATCAGGTTCAACATTATCTACAGCACCAGTGTCAACAGCTGCATTTGTACCTACTGCTGCTCAATGGAGAAACGAAATCGTTAATTTATCTGCTTTTGCAAGTGCTGCTCAAGTGTTAGTTAAATTTGTTGCTACTAGTGATTATGGAAACAACATGTTTATTGACAATGTAAATTTAGCTGGAAATGTTGGAGTTTATGAAGCAGACAAAAATGTTACTTCAATAGATTTATATCCTAACCCAACTTCTAACGAAACTGCAGTAAAAATTAATCTTACTGAGCAATCACAAGTTTCAATTAGTATTTTAAACACTGTTGGTCAAGTTGTATTCCAATCAACTTCTACATTAAATGCTGGTGCAAATTCAGTAGCTGTTGATACTAAAAACTTTGCTTCTGGTATTTATAACGTAATTATCAGTTCAAAAAACGGAGCAACTACTAAAAAATTATCAGTTACTAAATAATTCGTTTTTTAATCTTATTTTTGTAAGAGGTTGGCAATTTGCCAGCCTCTTATTATTTTACAGCTATGCTTCATAAACTTATTTTAATAGTTACAGTATTCTTTTTTTGTTTTACGGCGAAATCCCAAACGTTATATTCTGAAAGATTTAATGGATTGACTTTGAATACCGGCACATATACCGCAAGTGGTTCAACGCAAACCTATTTATATAACGACGTTCCTTTTGGGATGTTTACTATCAACAACGGCTTAAAAATAGCTGATACACTAACTGGAAATTATCCATTTAGAGCAAATGGGCAAAAACTAAAAGCTTTTTTGTCTTATAAACAAGCCAATCAATTAGATACTTTTGCAGTGTCAACATCATGGTTAAAACCAGTTGGAGTTGCCGATACTTGGATAATAACCCCAACCATAAATGCAATTACATTAAACACTGTATTAATGTGGGATGCAATGGCTCCTGATGCAACTTATTTAGATGGTTACGAAGTATACGTTACAACAAACACATCATCAACACCTGTTGTTGGTGATTTTACACCTTCTAATAAAGTGTTTAGCATTCTTTCAGAAAAAAACACATGGCAAACACGCGGCTTGTCTTTGGCTGCTTATGCAGGACAAAATATTAGAATTGCATTTAGAAATAACTCAACAGATAAATATCAATTATGGATAGATGATATTATAGTAAAAAATATTCCTAATGGTTTAGATGTTGCAACAACAATAAACAATACCTATAAATATTCTTCACTAGGAATAAGTAATATTATTTCTGCAACATTTAAAAATAATGGATTTACACCTGTTACTTCATTATTGGTTAATTATAAAGTAGGGTCAAATCCTACTATAACAGAATCACAAACGCTTGTCTCTCCACTTTCTTATTTAGATAGTAAACAATTAAATTTTTCTGTTCCTTATATAACTTCAACACCAGCGTATAATTCGATAAAAATTTGGGTAACATTAGTGAATGGATTTGCTGATCAATTAAGCACAAATGATACTATTATGGGTTCATTAACAATTTCAAGCTCAGTACCACAAAAAAAAGTTTTAGTTGAAGAGTTTACTGGTGCTTGGTGCGGATGGTGTCCAGAAGGGCAATTAATGCTTGGATCTGCTGCATATACAAATTCAAATGTTGTCGTTGCTTCAATTCATGATAATGATAATATGAGTAGCGCTTCGGGTAACACGCTTATTGCAGATTATGCCAAGGTTTTTCCATCTGCTACAATCGATCAATATTTATTTCCAAATAACACTAATGTTGCTATTGAAAGAGCCAATTGGAATTCGTTTATAACACAACGCCAGTCAATGATTGTACCTGCAACGGTTACATTAACAGGCACTAGTTATAATCCCATTACAAGAGAAATAAGCGCAACAGTTTCTTCTACATTTTTAGGTGATATAAAAGGAGATTATCGTTTAAATTTATATGTAAAAGAAAACAATGTGTTTGGTGCTATTGCAGATAGCCTGCTCGACAATAATTGGAATCAACATAGTTTTTTATACAATATAAACTCATCCCCATATTATCAATTTGGAAATTATTTGAACCCAACAACCTTTTTAATGGGTTCAAACAGATATAAGCATCAGTATGTGATAAATAGTATGTTAGATGGTCCTTATGGCGCAGCAGGAATTATTCCTTTAAGCGGATCAACCATGGGACAAACGTATACAAAAGCATATACGTATACATTATCATTACCTGTTGGAACGGAATATAGATATCATGAGGATAATATTTATTTAATAGGAGTGCTTACTGAATATAATCCTGATTCAAAACAAAGAACAGTAATTAATGTATCAGAAGTGAAATTAAACACCATGTTAGAATCTGTTGGAATAGTAGAACAAGCACAAAAAAATGATTTCAAATTTAATATATTCCCTAATCCAACTACAACTCAGTGCCAATTAAATTATGATTTAAAAATCGATGCGTTAGTAACTGTTTCGGTTTATAATATGTTAGGCGTGTTGGTTTACTCAGAAACTAAATTTGAAAACGCAGGTAATGTGTCTCACGAATTAGTTGTTGTTAATTTACAGCAAGGTAATTATAGTGTTGAGGTTTCAACAAAAGAATTTAAAACAGTAAAAAAGCTAACGGTTATTAACTAATAAAATGATTGTAATTACGGGTGCTGCAGGTTTTATTGGAAGTTGTTTAATTTCGAAATTAAACAGCCAAGGAATTACCGATATTCTACTAGTGGATGATTTCTCTTTCGAAGAAAAAAACAAGAATTTTGTAAATAAGAAATATTCTAAATGCATGGAGCGATCTGAGTTTTTAACTTGGTTTGAAACACATGCTACAGATGTTTCATTTGTTTATCACATTGGTGCAAGAACAGATACGACAGAGTTTAACGTAGACATTTTTAATGAGTTAAATTTAAATTACACAACCTCTATTTGGAAAACATGTACCACAAATAAAATTCCATTGGTTTATGCTTCGTCTGCAGCAACATACGGTTTAGGGGAATTTGGGTATGATGATGATGAAAAAAACATTCCTTTATTAAAACCATTGAATCCTTATGGAGATAGTAAAAATGATTTTGATAAATGGGCTATTGTCCAAAATGAAACTCCGCCTAAATGGATTGGCTTTAAATTTTTTAATGTTTATGGGCCAAATGAATTTCATAAAGGGCGAATGGCTTCCGTTATTTTTCATTCCTATAATCAAATAAAAGAAAAAGGATTTGTAAAGTTATTTAGATCTCATAACCCAAACTATACTGATGGAGGACAATTGCGCGATTTTGTTTATGTAAAAGATTTAGTTGAGGTTTTGTATTTTGCTTATACTGATAGTTTAAAAAGCGGAATTTATAATTTAGGAAGTGGGAAAGCCCGTACTTTTTTGGATTTAGCAACAGCAACATTTAACGCCTTAAACAAACTTGTAAACATTGAGTTTATTGATACGCCTATCGATATTAGAGATAAGTATCAATATTTTACAGAGGCAAATATGAATAAATTAATTAGCCAAGGTTATAATAAGCCATTTACTACATTAGAGGACGGTGTTACAGATTATGTAACAAACTACTTAGATGGATTTCGTTATTTTTAATAACAAAATAAAAAACGATCCCCTGAAGTAATAGCAATCCATCAACCCATAAGTAGTAATAAAAGCCATGAGATTTTTCTTTACTAATCAAAACGGTTAATGCTGTCGTAAAATACACCAAGTTCATTGCTACTTGTAAATACAAGTTTTGGGTAAATACATAAAACGAAATGCTTCCAATAACTAAAATTACTAAGCAAATGACCTTTGAAATTACAGCCCCAAATTTATTGGTATAAGTATTTACGCCATTCAAAAAATCCTCAACGTTATCCTTGAAGTCAAATAATAAACACAGAACAGAAATAAAACAAAACTGTGAAATTAGAAACCATATAGTATGGCTAGTTAAAATATGGTTTTCAATTAATGGAACAACCGAACAACTAATAACCCAAATAACTGAAATCAGAAATGGTTTTATATAACCATGCTTTCTTAAATTAAATGGTGGTAAATAATAAAGGGTTGATATTATTTCAGCTACAACCATTATCGTTATGGAAGTTGAACTTAAATTATTACACAAAAAAAGCACAATAATTAAACAAAGAGCCACACTCATTAGTAATGTTTTTTTATGTTTAACCAGCCATTGTGTGCGTTCGGAACTTAAATTATTTTGGTTAATTAAATAGCCGCGCTGTACATTATATTGCAAGTAAGTTGATAAAAAAACAAATGCTAAATAGGCATTGTTGTTATAATTTACTGGAATTGAAAACACAACATATGTTACAATTACTTGTGCTAATGCGCAGATAGAGATAAACACATTAGCATAAATTAATGTTTTAACTATTGGATTTGATATGATTTTACTAATTTTCAAAAATAAAATTTGCGTTTTTTGTAGTCATGTTTTCTACTTCCTCAATAGTAATGTTTTTTATTTCAGCTACTTTTTTTGCAATTAAAGGTATATAAGAGCTTTCGTTTCTTTTACCACGGTAGGGCATTGGAGCTAAATATGGAGAATCTGTTTCTAATACAATATCATCTATACTTATAGTTTCAACCACCTTATCGAGCCCTGAATTTTTAAATGTTAGAACACCACCAATACCAAGTTTGAAATTTTTTAATGCTAAAATTTTTTGGGCTTGTTCAACATCTCCACTGAAGCAATGGAAAATACCCTTAGGTAATTTTGGATATGATTGAAGTATTGTAAAAATCTCATCGAAAGCGTTTCGACAATGAATGACAATGCTGTAATTATATTCTAATGCCCAGTCTATTTGTTTTTTAAAAGCGATTTCTTGTTCGGCAATAAATGTTTTATCCCAATATAAATCCATTCCTATTTCGCCAATGGCAATGAACTTGCGTTTATCTAGCCATTTTTTTATAACAATTAATTCATCTAAATAATTTTCTTTTACCGAACATGGATGAAGACCCATCATTGGAAAACAATTATCAGGAAATTCTTTTTCAAGTTGCAACATACCATCAATACTGTTCGAATCAATATTTGGTAAATATAGTTTTGTAACAGAATTACTGATGGCTGTATTAATAATTGCTGTTCTATCTTCATTAAATTCTTCTGAATAAAGATGTGTATGTGTATCTATAAACATTAATTAATTTTTAGTATTTTTGAAAAACAAATTTACTAATCATGAAGAAACTATTCGCATTAATTTGCATAATTACATCAGCGTTATTTTTAACAGACTGTAAAAAATATCCAGAAGGGCCAGGCATTAGCTTTAGAAGTAAAAAAGAACGTATTGCCAACACTTGGAAGCTTTCCAAATATTATGAAAACAGCGTAGATTTAACTTCGAACTTTAACACAGCTTATACTAAATTTTCTTTTGTAACTACAAAAAATGGTAATTATACGATTACAAGAGAATTGTATTCGCTTGTAAATACTACAGAAAGTGGATCATGGACATTATCTTCAAGTAAAACAACACTGAATTTATTTCCGGCAACAATTTCAGTTGGTACGGTTCCAAACACAAGTTCTTGGCAAATTCTTAAACTATATGAAAACGAAATGTGGTTGAGAAATATTGATTCAAGTGGAAAAATTATCGAATATCATTTAGTTTCTGCATAATCTTGAAAGTTTTAATTGTTCGGTTTAGTTCCATTGGAGATATTGTTTTAACAACGCCAATTGTTAGGTGTTTAAAAAGACAACTAAAAGATGTTGAAATACACTATTTAACAAAAGAAAACTTTAAATCTGTACTTGATAGTAACCCTTACATTGATGTTTTACATACTATTAAAAGCGATATAAGTGAAGCTATTCCAGCTTTAAAAAAAGAAAACTTCGATTACGTTATCGATTTGCATCGTAATATAAGAACCCTTAAACTCAAGCTAAAGTTGGGCGTTAAAAGTTATTCTTATAATAAGCTAAATTGGGAAAAGTTTTTAATAACCACTTTTAAAATTAATCAGTTACCCGCTCAACATATTGTAGATAGATACTTCGAAACAGTTGAAAAGCTTGGTATAATGAACGATAACAATGGTTTAGATTATTTTATAAATACGAAAGATCAGGTCAATATAGTAGAAACGCTGCCTGCAAGTTTTTTAAATGGTTATAACGCATTAGTAGTTGGTGGTTCTTATTTTACAAAGCAAATCCCAATAAATAAGTTAAATGAAATCTGTTTAAAAAGTAACTTGCCTTTAGTTTTGTTAGGTGGAAAAGAAGATTTTAATATTGCCGAAAATGTTTTTAATACTCATCAATTAAAAACCATAAATCTTTGCGGAAAGTTAAATTTAAATCAATCAGCCTCAATGATTAATCAATCAGTTAAGGTTATTACATCGGATACTGGCCTAATGCATATTGCGGCAGCTTATAAGAAAGGCATCATTTCTGTTTGGGGAAATACAATTCCAGAATTTGGCATGGGGCCATATTTGGCAGGAGAGCAATCTCAAATAGTTGAGGTCAAGAATTTATCTTGTAGACCTTGTTCTAAACTTGGATATAAAAAATGCCCGAAAGGTCATTTTAAATGTATGAACGAAATTGATTTTAGCAATATTAATCTTTAGTAAATAAGGCCTTTAATTCAGTTGCATCGTCTGGTTTCATTCTTCCGCCTAATATTAATGATAGTTGTCTACGACGTAATGCTCCTTCAAATCTTTTCTTTTCTTCATCAGTTTCAGGGATTAACTCAGGTACAGGTAGTGGCGCACCATTTTGATCTATAGCTACAAAAGTAAAAATGGCTTCGTTGCATTTTGTTTTTTTACCAGTTATTCTGTCTTCTACAAACACATCAATATGCACTTCCATACTACTTGTAAATGCCCTAGAAACCTTTGCCTCTAAAGTAACAACTGAATTTTGTTTTATAGGATTGTCGAAAGACACATGGTTAATTGACGCCGTAACCACAACTCTGCTCGAATGTCTCCCAGCAGCAATTGCAGATGTGATATCCATCCATTGTAATAATTTTCCACCAAATAAATTGCCAATATGGTTTGTGTCATTAGGTAATACAACTTCTGTATTTATTGTTAATGACTCTTTTGCTGTTTTACCTTTCATAATGATTTTTGTTATTTATTTGTGATGGTAAAAATACTACCTTTGTACGAAATAAAATCATTATGGACTATTTATATATCAAAGCACTTCATGTTATTTTTGTAGTATGTTGGTTTGCTGGCTTATTTTATATGGTAAGATTATTTATATATACCAAAGAGGCTTACGAAAAAGAAGAACCAGCAAAAAGTATTTTAACTAATCAGTTTATTTTAATGCAGCGAAAACTTTGGTTCATCATAACATGGCCTGCTGGTATAGGAACTTTTGTTTTTGGAATTTGGATGTTAGCTGTTAACCCTGCCATCTTAATGTTTCCGTGGATGTGGTTAAAATTAATATTTGTTGGATTATTAGCCCTGTATCATTTACAATGCCATTCTTTTTATAAACAGCAAAAAATGGGGATTTTTAAAACGAGTTCTTTTAAGCTGCGTTTATTTAACGAAATAGCGACTGTGTTTTTAGTTGCAATCGTGTTTTTAGTAATAGTTAAATCAACAGGTGGCTTAGTTTGGGGAATGTTAGGCTTGTTTATTTTTGTAGCATTATTAATGGGTGGTGTTTTTATTTATAAAAAACAACGTCTAAATACGACAGAAATAACAAAACCAAATACTCCACCAGAATTGCCTAAAGATTAATACAATTTACTGATTGCATTCACACAATTAACGCCGTCCATTGCCGCGCTAACAATTCCTCCGGCATAACCAGCGCCTTCGGCACAAGGATATAAGTTTTTTAATTGTATGTGTTGTAATGTTTCTCTATCTCTAGGTATACGAACAGGTGTTGATGTACGCGATTCTACTGCTAAAATAATGGCATCGTTACTCACATAGCCTCTCATTTTTTTGTCAAAAGCCTTAAACCCTTGTTGTAACGTTGAGCCAATTTTTTTTCCTAACACATCCATGATGTTTACTGATTGAGTGCCTGGTTGGTAAGAACAATCAATCAATTTATTACTCACTTTATTAGTTACAAAATCTTGTAAATTTTGAGCAGGAGCAGTTTGTGTTTTTCCTCCCATGGCCCATGCGCGTTGCTCAATTTCTTTTTGAAGTTGTAATCCCGCTAATGCTCCAAATTGTTTATAGGCTTCAAAATCTTGTAACTCTAAGCCTACTACAATACCACTATTGGCATAGGGATTATTTCGTTTAGAAGGACTCCACCCATTGGTTACAATTTCGTTCTGTGCTGTTGCACATGGTGCAATAATTCCTCCGGGACACATACAAAATGAATAAACGCCGTAATCACCAACTTGGTTTACTAAACTATAAGATGCGGCAGGTAAATATTCTCTTTTCGCATTTACATCCTGTGTACTCGTGCAACTGTATTGTATACTGTCAATAAACTCTTGAGGATGCTCAACCCTTACGCCTAAAGCAAATGGCTTAGCTTCAATGGCTATTTTTTTAGTGTCTAATAATTCGTAAATATCTCTTGCCGAATGCCCAGTTGCTAAAATAAGATGTGAGCATGTGTGTTCTCCTGTTGTTTCTGTTTCAGCTTTTTGTATGACGATAGAAGTTATTTTATCGTTTGTATAATTTATGTCAATGAGTTTAGATTGGAAATGAATTTCGCCACCATTTTTTAAAATGGTTTCGCGCATATTCGAAATAATTTGTGGTAATTTATTGGTGCCAATGTGTGGATGTGCATCAACTAAAATAACATCATCAGCTCCATGAAAAACAAATGTTTTTAAAATATGTTCTATATCACCTCGTTTACTCGAACGCGTGTAAAGTTTACCATCACTGTAAGTTCCCGCTCCGCCTTCTCCAAAACAATAATTACTTTCTGGGTTAACAATATGCTCTTTGTTAATGGCTGCTAAATCTCTCCTTCGTGCCTTTACGTCTTTTCCTCTTTCAAAAACAATGGGTTTAATTCCTAACTCCAAGCATCTTAAGGCTGCATATAATCCTGCGGGACCAGCACCGATGATTGTAATATCTTTATTTGATGTGGTAACTTCTTTGTAATGAATGTTTAGGTCATCGTTACTAACTGGCTCATTAATCCAAACACCAATTTTTAAATTAATTTTTATGTTTCGTGAGCGAGCATCGATGCTGCGTCTCAGTATTTTTACATGGAACGTCTCCGTTGGTTTTAAAGATAGTTGTTCAGCAACTTCTTGTTTTAATAATTGCTCATCATCAGCAATGTGAGGCGATACGGCAAGATTTAATTCTTTTTTCATAAGTGGGGAAGGTTTTTATTCTTCAAATAGCAATAGAAAAGTATATGATATAAATTTAAACAAAAAGATTGATTATTATTAAGCGATGTGCTAGTCTATTGTTTGAGAATCTTTACTAATACAATCCATAATACTTTTCATTTTTTTTCTTTTTTTCTTGCAATGTTTGTAAATAGCAAATTTTAAATTAACATAAACGTCTGCCCCATAAGTGTTTCTAACTTTTCCAAATAAAAAGCCGGCTCTATCTGTCCCAATAATTAAATTATTACCAAATCTTAGGCAAAAACCAAGTTGCGGGTATGTCCAATTATATAACGATAATGGAATTGCAGCTCCAAAATATTTTCGATCATACCGTAATGTAAAACCTAATATATCTGGTCTTTTAACTTGATAAGGAATTCTAAGGACTACTATTAAAGTGGTGTTTAAATAAAAGTTATTTTCAAAATTATAGTCATACTGAGCGCTTAAACCAATTGGCATAAGTGCTACATAATGGTTTTTACTTTTCACATTTAGTCCGTTTCCAACTTTGCTTATTTCTGAATCAATACTTTCTAAAGAATTTATTTTAGTACTATCAAGATTTACATCACCATCCGTATATTCTATTTGTTTAACTAAAGCGTTTTTAGAATAATATATAAGACCAAAATCTGTTACAGAAACACCAAATCGATATTTATAATCAATGTGTTTACATCCAGATTTTTGTTTATTATTTGGATAGTAGTTAGAAACAGCTTCAAGCATTTTAGAATAACTCCATCCTAAATCTAAAGAAAAGCCTTTTCCGGCATTCCATTTAGGTGGAGTAATTCTATAGGCAGCTTTAACGTGTATATTGTCTAATTGGTTTGAATCTGGTATTGATAAATCCAAGTCTTTTAATGCGATATTTGAGTGGCTTATTCCTACTAAATATTTTAAATTAACAGCAATATTTTTAAAAACATAATGATTTCTGTTGTACATATACCCGAAGTTTATTCCAAACTCGGTCCAAGCTGCTGTGCTTAAAAATGCTTTTTGGTTTTTTATATCTAACCCAACGTAATCATAATTTTTTCGGTTATTATTAAGAGCAAAAGAGGCTAAATCTTTAGTAACTTTTGCTTCAGCCATAAACCTTGCTCTTACAAAAAACCCAAACGAAAAATTATCATAGGAAACGCCAATTGATGGGCCAATTACTTTAGCGTCAATAAAACCACGTTTAATTACCTCAGATGTGTTTATTGATGGATTTGTTTGATTAAAAGCTGGGGCAAAAGTTTTTTTTGGTAAATAGGCTAAATTATTATGAATAAAAGCTCCAGCTCCTATAATATTAACATCAATAAATATTTTTGAATTTAATAAGTTTGTAGGATTTATAAATACACTATTAATTCCTGCATATTTACTATGAACAAACCCCAAGGACTCTTGTGCGTATGCTTTTGAAAATAAAAGTAATAATAAAAAAAATTTCATATGAAAATTATCCTTCAAAAGTGACAGAAAAAATAACCATACGAGAGTTTACTTTATCTACACTACCAGAAAATATATTTGGACTTTTATTTAATAAGTTTTTTGTTCCATTTAAAATCTTACATTCTAGTCCTAATTTAAAATACTGTAAATAAAAATCAACACCGGCTCCACCGCTGTAAAAAAAATCGTCACGCTTTAAGTTTACCGCATCATCCAGTTGATTTCCTCCCGTAGCACTTGATGGCTTTTTTTTAGAAGCCAAATCAAGTGAATATCCTCCACCGATAATTACAAATGCGCCAAAATTATCAAGTCTTTTAGATTGTAATTTTAATTCTAATGGAAATATTAAGAATGTTGATTCAACTGTTTTTTTATAAATTTTTGTGCTATCATGTCTAGCATTTTCTAAAGTATATTGAATACCTCTTGAGGCGAAACTTATGTTTGGCGTAAAACGCAATCTAATATATTGATGAAGTCTAAAATCTGAAATTATTCCTAAAGCAAATCCAGGATCAGAATGAGAGTAGACAGTTTTCATTCCATATTTCGTTGTTCCGATTAAGGTATCTGGAAACGAAGAATTTTTTACCGTATGAATTTTAAAATTTGTTTTATTGTAAGCTAAAGCAAATCCAAAGTGCATTTTGTTTTTATAAAACTTTGGTAAATTAACCCCACTCTCCTCTTTATGTTGAGAAAACAGTTGATTAAAAATCAAGCAGAAAAAAAATATGTATTTAAAGTGTTTCAATTAATTACTAAAACGTAAGATTTATGTTTTTATTATAATTAATTTATAGGCAGTTCTATTATTGGTTTAGGTTTAAACAAAAACTTTTGAAACACTAAAATAATTCCTACGCCAAAAGATATGGCCATATCGGCAAAATTAAAAATAGCACTAAAAAACTCGAAATGTTCGCCACCCCATATTGGTAGCCATTTTGGCAATTGACCATCAAACATTGGGAAGTAAAACATATCAACAACATGTCCTTGTAAAAACCCAGCATAGCCACCTTGTGGACTCATAAACTGAGCAACATCGTAATCTGTACTTGCACTAAAAACAAGACCATAAAAAGCAGAATCTAAAATGTTTCCTAAAGCACCAGCTAATATTAAAGCAACGCATACTATGAAAACCTTATGTTCACCTTCATTTACTATTTTCTTGATATACATAAATCCAGCAATCACAGCAAAGATTCTAAAAACACTAAGTGCTAATTTCCCATAATTACCTCCAAACTCTAAACCGAAAGCCATACCTGGATTTTCAGTAAAAGTAATTCTGCTCCAGTTGCCAATAATACGGCAAACTTCACCAGTTGGAAAATGGGATTTAATATATAGTTTAATACTCTGGTCAATAAACAATACCAGAAAAATAGTAATTATTGGAAGTTTGTATTTTTTTAGCATATAGCCTGTAAAAGCAAAAAGGTTATCTTTTGTAAAGATAACCTTTTTTTTAAGCCATGTAATAAAATTCAAATTTGATCTTTAGTAAACTATTGACTTAATTTAGCATCAATACTTAAAGTAGCGTGAGGTACTGAACGTAAACGTTCTTTAGGAATTAATTTACCAGTTACTCTACAAATACCATACGTTTTGTTTTCAATACGCATCAAAGCATTTTTTAAATTCACAATATATTTTTCTTGACGAATAGCTAATTGAGCAGTTTCTTCTTTTGATAAAACATCAGAACCATCTTCTAATAATTTAAATGAAGGAGATGTATCATCAGTTCCATGATTATCAGCGTTAGATAGGGTTTGCTTTAATAAATCAAAATCTACTTGAGCCTCTTTTAATTTTGCAATAATTAATTCTTTGAATTCTGTTAATTCTTTATCAGAATAGCGGGTACGATTATCGTCCGTATTTAAAAAAGGTTTTGGTTGAGCTGCTTGAGGTTTTTTTATTAAAGGTTTTGTAATATCAATGTGTAATGGACGGTTTCGTATATAGTTTTCTGATCCCGATGAACGTCCTTCACTTTTTTTACGTCTACCACGGCCACGTTTTTCAGGAATTTCATCATCATCATCATCATCAATTGGAATGCCGCCACCTTCTAAATCTAAAACAGGAGCTTCATCCAAATCAACATCAACTACTGCATCATCTTCATCATCAGCCTTATCGTAATCATCTTTTACATCAACATCAGAATCATCATCTTCTTCCGGTTCAATATCATCATCTTCATCATCTTCCTTTTTGCTTTTTTTAGAAGATTTGCCTGGTTTAGCCGCCTTTTTTCCAGCTTTTTTTGCAATGGCATCAATTGGTTTGCTTTTTACTGATGGTTTAGCTGTTTCTTTTATTGTTTTTTTAACTTCAACTTTTTTAGGAGCAGTTTTGGCAACAACTTTAACATCAGCTTTTTTAGGAGCTGGTTTTGTAGGTTTAGCTACTTTTTTAGGAACGTTTTTTATCACTTTTTTAGGGGCTGGTTTTGGTGCAGGTTTTTTTGCAACAACTTTTTTAGCTGTTGGTTTTGGCGCAGGTTTCACAACTTTTTTAGGAGCTGGTTTAGTTGGTTTAGCTACTTTTTTAACAGGCTTTGCAACAACTTTTTTAGGAGCGGGTTTTTTTGCAACCACCTTTTTAGGAGCTGGTTTGCTTGCTTTTTTCGCAGGTTTTACTATTTTCTTTGCCATATTCTTTTTTTAATAAATTAATTTAATTTTTCAATAGAAATAAGAGTAGAGACCAGTTCATCAACTTCAACGGCATTCGCGGTAGTTAGTGTTAAATTTCGTACAACTTGCAAATCGCCCGTTAAGGTTTCGGCGCAAATATAGCTCAAATTATTTTGAATGGCAGTATCCAACGCATCATTTTGTTGAATTTTCACCAAAATCTTATCGGTTAGAGCCAATCCTGTCTCTTTTCTAAGGTTTTGGATACGGTTTACCAATTCTCTAGCTAATCCTTCTTCGCGCAAAGCATCATTTAGTGTAATGTCGAGCGCAACGGTTATTTGGCCACTATTTGCAACTTTCCATCCCGGAATATCAACTGGAATAATTTCTACATCTTCGGTTTCTAAAACGATTTCGTCACCTTCAATATTCATTTTAAACAGTCCGTTTTTTTCAATTTCAGTAATTATTAATTTACCATTATCATTTGCGTAAGCTTGAACAGTTTTCATGTGTTTACCACATTTTTTACCTAAGGTTTTAAAATTTAGTTTCAAGTTTTTTACAATTTGAACTTCAGCTTCTGTTACAAAGTCTAATTCTTTTACGTTTACTTCTGCAAGTATAATATCTTTTACAGCTTCAACATTTTGTCTGAATTCATTATCCAAAATTGGAATTTGAATTTTTTGTAATGGCTGACGAACTTTTAAATTTTCTTTTTTACGAATTGATAAAACCATCGAAGAAATTTTTTGAGCCATTTCCATACGTTTTTCCAAACTCGAATCAATTACCTGAACGTTAGCTTTTGGAAATTCAGAAATATGAACCGAATCAATCCCTGCTGTATTATCATTTAAATTATTAAACAACCAATCAGAAAAGAAAGGAGCAACAGGACTCATTAATTTTGATAACACCATTAAACATTCGTGTAATGTTTCGTAAGCTGCTTTTTTATCTTCGCTCATTTCACCTTTCCAAAAACGACGACGAGATAAACGGATGTACCAGTTGCTTAGATGTTCATCAACAAATTCTTCAATATAACGAGCTGCTTTATGTGGTTCAAAATTTTCATATTGTTCAGTAACATCTGCTATTAAACTATTTAATTTTGATAAGATCCAACGGTCTAATTCTGCCCGGTTATTTACAGGCACTGTGTTTTTTGAATCTACTACAAAACCATCAACGTTTGAATACAAAGCAAAAAATCCATACGTATTATAAAGTGTTCCAAATAATTTTCGTTGCACTTCACCAATTCCTTCTAGGTCAAACTTTAAATTGTCCCATGGCGCAGCATTTGCAACCATATACCAACGCGTAGCATCAGCACCATATTTTTCGATAGTTACAAACGGATCAATAACGTTACCTAAACGCTTACTCATCTTAACGCCATTTTTATCAAGTACTAAGCCGTTAGATACTACATTTTTATAAGCAATGGAATCAAAATTCATTGTTGCAATCGCGTGTAGTGTAAAAAACCATCCACGAGTTTGATCAACGCCTTCTGCAATAAAATCAGCTGGATACGATGTTCTATTATCAATTAATTCTTTGTTTTCGAAAGGGTAGTGCAATTGTGCATATGGCATCGCTCCCGAATCAAACCAAACATCAATTAAGTCAGTTTCGCGAATTAATTTTTTACCGTTTTTTTCTAAAATAATACTATCTGCATACGGTTTATGTAAATCAAATGTGTCATAGTTTTCTTTTGAAAAATTACCTACTTCAAATTTTGCTAATGGATTTTCAGTCATTACACCTTTTGATACCGCATTATCAATTTCTTTTTTTAACTCTTCAGCACTTCCAATAACAAGTTGTTCTGTTTTGTCTTCGCTTGTCCAAATAGGAATTGGAATACCCCAAAAACGAGAACGTGATAAATTCCAATCATTTAAGTTTTCTAACCAATTACCAAAACGCCCTGTTCCAGTCGATTCTGGCTTCCAGTTGATGGTTTTATTAAGCTCAATCATACGGTCTTTAGCAGCAGTTGATTTAATAAACCAACTATCTAAAGGGTAATATAAAATTGGTTTATCAGTTCTCCAGCAATGCGGATAACTATGTTCGTAGGTTTCTTTTTTAAATAATTTTCCTTCTTCTTGTAATTTTAAAACAATACGTTCATCAACACTTAAATAGGCTTTCAGTTCTTTTATTTTACCAGTGCTTTCTAAAACTTGTTTTTGTTTTTCAAATTCAATTTGTTTTTCTGCATCTGTGTGATAAGCTTCTTTCACATATTCTTCACCAAAAAGAAAAACACCGTCTTGTATTTCAGGCACAAATCGTCCGCGCTTATCAACTAATGTAAGTGAGTCAATGTCATTTTGTTTGGCAACTCTAAAATCGTCTGCACCAAAGCTTGGGGCAATATGCACTATTCCTGTACCATCTGTTGTGGTTACAAAATCACCAATGATTACTTCAAATGCTTTTCCTTCAGGTTTTACAAATGGCAATAGTTGTTCGTATTGAAGACCAGCTAAATCAGAACCTTTGCAATGACCAATAATTTTAAATGGAATGTTTTTATCACCAACTATATAATCATCAAATTTTAAGTCAGTATGTTTTTCAGAAAAATATTTATTTACTAAATCTTTCGCTAAAATAACTATTTGTTGTGCGCCACTGAATGGATTAAACGATTCTACAAAAACGTAATCAATATCTTTTCCAACCGCTAAGGCTGTGTTTGAAGGTAATGTCCATGGAGTTGTTGTCCAAGCCATTATAAAAACATCTCCACTTAAATTTTGAACTTTAAGTTTAGATGTATCTTTTAACTTAAACTGAACGGTTGCCGTTCTATCTTTAACGTCTTTATAACAACCAGGTTGATTTAATTCATGGGAAGATAAACCAGTACCAGCGGCCGGTGAGTAAGGTTGAATAGTAAAGCCTTTATATAATAAATCTTTTTTCGATAAATTTTGTAATAACCACCAAACACTTTCAATGTATTTGTTATCATAAGTTACATAAGGATCACTCATATCAACCCAATACCCCATAATGTCTGTCAAGTTTTCCCAAACATCTGTGTATTTCATAACTTCCTTACGGCACGCTTTGTTATAATCTTCTACTGAAATATATTTTGAAGAATCTTTATTTCCAATATCTTCTTTTGTTATTCCTAACGTTTTTTCTACTCCTAATTCAATTGGCAAACCATGGGTATCCCAACCAGCTTTACGTTTTACTTGATAGCCTTGTAAAGTTTTGTAACGACAAAAAATATCTTTAATCGTTCTTCCCATCACATGATGAATGCCTGGTAAACCATTTGCGCTCGGTGGGCCTTCATAAAAAACCCAAGGCTTTTTTCCTTCGCGGGTAGAGATTGATTTTTCAAACGTGTTTTTTTCTTTCCACGATTGTAAAATATCTTTAGTTATTTGAGATAAATTAAGTTGGTTGTATGTAGGATATTTTTTCATAGTTATTTTTTCCGTTTTAAACAGTATCAAAAAAGGAGAACGAATTTAATAATAAAAAGTGATTTGTTTTTATTTTCCCAAATTAAGAATGATGTTAATTTTTACTTGTTTTTCTTTGATTTAGCTTATATTTGGGTAATTAGAATTAAGAAATGGCAATAGCAATAAACGCGTCGCTAAATAAACTGTTTAAAAACTCCAAAACAACCAAACGTGTTGTTATTGTTGTTTTTGTGGCTATTTTTATTTTAGCATGTTACAATGTTGTTTCTTCCTACTTCATGTATTGCGAACAAACACTTAGTAAACTGGATGCCATTGCTAAAACGCTGTCGACACAGATTGATGGTAACAAACACCAATTACTGCTTGAAACAAATAAAAATGTAGGTGAAATTGAAACCAACGAGGAAAATGAGATTTATTATACTATCCATAAACAATTGGTTTCAACCCAAAAAGCTAATAATTTAAAGTCTGAGATTTCAACCTTAATTTATAACGACAGTTTAAAACAGTTTTTTTATGTTGTAAACTCTTCTCCTAAACCCTATTATTTAGACAAATATTCTCAAAATCAGGAAGCATTTCTTAAGTTTTATAAAACGGGAGGTATTTTGCCAGAATATCGGGATGAATTTGGTACTTGGTTAACTGCAATTTGTCCCCTTAAAGATAGTACTGGTTTGGTGGTTGGAATAATTGAAGTTGATGAGCGTTACGACGATTTTTTAGATGTAATCGACAAACAACTTTATGGAAAAATTGCCATTGCATTATTAATTTTTGCCATTATTGCCATTATTTTGTTGAGGTATTTGAGACAAATATTATTAGGCGAAGATGCCGTAAAAAAGGAATTGGAACATTCTTATGAGGTCATTAATCAGCATAACGAAGATATGTTGAATAGCATTAATTATGCAAAAAAAATACAAACGGCAATACTTCCACCTTTAGAAAGCATTAAAAATAATATTCCGAATTCTTTTATTTTTTATTTACCGAAAGACATAGTTAGTGGAGACTTTTATTTTTTTAGAGAGTTAAAAGAACAAAATAAATATTTAATTGCTGCGTGTGATTGTACAGGTCATGGAGTTCCCGGCGCACTGATGAGTGTGATTGGCAGTAATTTTTTGGAACAAATTGTAAATGAAAATATTTTTAGTCCTGCTGATATTTTAACTAAACTGAACCAATCTGTTATAAATACATTAAAGCAAGATGATTTAAAAAGTGAGAGCAGAGACGGAATGGATGTTGCTATTTGTTTAATTGATAAAACACAAAACACCATTACTTATGCTGGCGCAAACAGACCTTTTTATAGCATTGATTTAGATGGTGTTTGTAAAGAAACAAAGGGTGATAAAAGACCAATTGGTGGCTTAGACAATAGTTTATTTAAATTTAATGAACATACTTTTCAATTAAATAATAACGATAATTATTATTTATTTACTGATGGGTTTGTTGACCAGTTCGGAGGAGAAAAAGATAAAAAGTTTACCACAAAAAGATTTAAGGAAATTTTAAGTTCTATTGCTAAATTACCAATGAAAGAACAACTTGAAATAATTCAAAAATCATTTGTTAATTGGAAGATTGCTAGTGCACAAACGGATGATGTATTAGTTATTGGATTTAAAGTACTTTAAATCGTAATCCAAATCCGACAATTATAAGTTTTTTGTGGCTGAATGGTAATATAACTTTTTAAAGAGTGCTTTAGTTATTTAAAACGGGTTTACATTTACATAAATAATAATACTATGCAATTAACGATTTCTGATGTTTCAAAAACATATTCAAATGGCCTAAAGGCCTTGTCAAATGTAAATTTAACCATCGCTCCTGGGATGTTTGGATTATTAGGACCAAACGGTGCTGGTAAATCTACGTTAATGAGAACTATTGCAACACTGCAAGATCCAGATTCTGGAAGCATTATGTTAGGTGACATTGATGTTGTGAAACAAAAAGAAGAGTTAAGAAAAGTGCTAGGCTATTTGCCTCAAGATTTTGGTTTTTATCCAAAAGTTAATGCTGAAGATATGTTGCATCATTTTGCAGTATTAAAAGGAATCAATAATAAAAAAGAAAGAAAAGAGATATGCGATGCGTTGTTAAATCAAACAAATTTGTATGAGGCTCGTAAGCGTAATTTAAGTGAATACTCAGGCGGGATGCGCCAACGTTTTGGTATTGCACAAGCCCTATTGGGAAACCCAAAATTAATTATTGTAGATGAACCAACGGCAGGTTTAGACCCAGCAGAAAGAAATCGTTTTCATAATATCTTAAGTGATTTAGGAGAAAACATCATTGTTATTTTATCTACGCATATTGTAGAAGATATTAAAAACTTATGTCCGCGTATGGTTATCATGAATCGTGGACAAGTTTTGTTAGATGCAAAACCAAGTGATGCAATTCAGCAAATGAAAAATCAAATTTGGAGTATTTTAATTGATAAGGCAGAATTAAATAGTTACAAGGATAAATATAAAGTGATATCGGCAAAAGTAGTTGAAGGGAAAGTATTATTACACATCAAAAGTGATTCTGTTCCTGATACAAATTTCTCCGTTGTAGAACCCGATTTGGAAGATGTTTATTTTTCGAACATACTATAATTTTATTTCAACCTCATTTAATCTTTAATTATGTTTTTAGAAATACTTCGTTTCGAATTAAAATATGCACTAAAAAAACCATCCACGTATGTGTTCTTCAGTATTTATTTTGTCTTTTATTTATTTTTATCATTAGTTGCCTCAGGCTTTATTCCTTTAGGCTCAAGTGATAGTAATACATATATAAATAGTGCAGGAGCAAATGCTAGTTTGTATTTGGTATTTAACCAAAACATTTTAGCGCTTATTCATAACATGATGATTATTGCTATCATGGCAACTGCCATACAGCGTGATTTCGAATTTAATTCACATTCGTTATTTTTTACAAAACCAATAACCAAAGCTTCTTATTTTTTCGGGAGATATTTTGGAGTTTTGTTAGTAGCCATTTTTGTTTTTAGTGGCCAATTTTTTGGACTACTTTTGGGAAGTGTTGTAGGGCAGAATGAGCAATCAATAGGCCCTATCCATATTTATAATTACTTGCAGCCTTTTTTATATTTTGTATTACCAAATACTATTTTGTTTGGAACAATTTATTTTTCATTAACAACGTTTTTAAGAAATACAACTATTGCTTATTTATTTACAGTTATTTTCTTTTTGTTTGATTTAGCTGCAAACTCAGTATTGTCGGATATTGATTATCAATCATTAGCAGCAATGCTAGATCCTTATGGAAGTAAAGCGTTACAAAAAATAACACAATACTGGACACCATCTGAACAAAATGAAAGATTATTGTCTTTAACAGAAGAACTTCTTTATAATCGTTTAGCTTGGCTTGGTTTAGCAATTGTAATTATGTGGTTTAGCTATGTGAAATTTAATTTTTCACAATTTTTGAGTCCAACTAAACTATTTTCTTTTAAGAAAAAAGAAGAAAGCTTGTCGCCACAAACCCCAGCTATTCAACACGTTTCAGAATTGCCAAAGGTAACAATAAGCGCAAGCGGAAAAGCATTTTGGAATCAACTACTTTTTATAGCACGTTTCGAATTTAAAAACATAATAAAAAGTTATTTTTTTATTATTATGTTGGTGCTAGGTGGCGTATTAGCATATATAACAAGTAGTTTTAGTTCCTTAATTTTCGGCACGGAAGTTTATTCTGTTACATATAATATTGTTGCACAAGTTGGTAGCATGTTTCAGTTCATGTTATCTATTTTGATTATTTTTTATTCTGGAAATCTTGTGTTTAACGAAAAACAATTTAAGGTGGATGAATTAGTTGGGGCATCACCAATAAAATCTTCAACCTTAGTAATTGGTAAATACATTGGATTAATTGGTTCTGTGGCTTTAGGTTTATTGGGTGCAATTATTACAGGAGTTGTTATTCAATCAATGAAGGGTTATTATAATTTTGAATTTGACCAATACTTTATTAGTATTTATGCCCGAACCTTTATTAGCTTATCGTTAGTAGCGGCTTTATGTTTTATCATACAATTTATGGTTAGCAATAAATATGTAGGCTTTGTTATTTCCTTTATTGTGGCGTTTTTAATGCGTATTATTTTCAGCCAAATGAAAATCGAAAACCCACTTTTTATTTTTAACTCTAGCGGACCTATATTGCCTTATAGTGATATGAATGGTTTTGGGCACTCAAGTCCAATTTTTTATCTCTTTAAATTGTATTGGTTTGCAATAATTGTTTTATTATTTATTGTATCAATTCGTTTTTATTTACGTGGAAAAGAAAAAGGAATGAAAGCGAGATTTAATTTTTCTCGCTTCGATTCTAACAAGCAATTTAAATTGGCAGCAATTATTTCAGGTTTGTTTTTTATAGGAATTGGAGGCATTATTTTCTATAACATTAAAGTGTTAAACAAAATGACTTCGAGTAAAGAACTAGAGGTTATGCAATCAAGTTTTGAAAAAACATATAAGCATTTTCAAAAAACAAAACAGCCACGAATTATTTCTAGTTATGTTGAGGTTGATTTGTTTCCAAACGAATTAGGCGCAAAGTTTAAAGGATTCTATTTTTTAAAAAACAAACACACTGTTGCAATTGATACATTAATAATTAACTATAATAATAATGTAGAAATTAAATCTTTGAAATTATCTGTTGCGAACAAAGAAATTATTCACGATAAGGATTATTTTTTAAATGTTTACAAATTAGAAAAACCCTTACAATCTGGCGATTCAATTAAGTTGGATTATGAAATTGATTATTTTCAAAAAGGTTGGTTTAGCAATGAACAAAAATCAGACGTGGTATATAACGGTACTTTTATAAATAATAGTTTATTGCCATCAATTGGCTACAACGAAGGTTTTGAGTTAGGAGAAAATGAAGCGCGTAAAAAATTTAATTTAAAACCAAAACCTCGTGCCGCTAGCATTAACGATACGGCATCTTATGCAAACACTTATATTAGTAAAGATGCTGATTGGATTAGCTTCGAATGTGTTGTAAGCACTGTTGCAGACCAAATTGCTGTAGCGCCTGGTTATTTAATTAAAGAATACACAAAGGATAATCGACGATATTTTCATTATAAGATGGATTGTCCAATTTTAAATTTCTATTCTTTTTTATCTGCTCGTTATGAAATAAAAAAAGATAAATATAATGGTGTGGCTATTGAAATTTATTACAATAAAGGACATGAATATAACATTGATAGAATGATTAATTCAATCAAAAAATCTTTAACGTATTATGAAAAAAGTTTTAGTCCATATCAACACCGTCAAGTGCGCATATTAGAGTTTCCGCGTTACGCTAGTTTTGCACAATCATTTCCGAACACTATTCCGTATTCAGAAAGTATTGGTTTTATAGCTCACGTAGATGAAAAAGATCCATTAAGTATTGATTACCCTTTTTATGTAACAGCTCATGAAGTCGGCCATCAATGGTGGGCGCATCAAGTAATTGGAGCAGATGTGCAAGGATCTACTTTAATGAGTGAATCTTTAGCTGAATACAGCGCAATGATGGTGATGGAGCATGAATACGGGAAAGAAGCAATGCATAAATTTTTGAAAGATGCGTTAAATAAATATTTAATAGGCAGAGCCTCAGAGAAGAAAAAGGAATTGCCAATTATGTTAGCCGAAAATCAACAATACATTCACTACAACAAAGGGTGTTTATTAATGTATGCTTTAAAAGACTATATTGGAGAAGATTCTGTAAATTCTGCTTTAAAAAGATATATTAAAAAAGTTGGTTTTCAAAGCGCTCCTTATACAACAGCTAAGGAGTTTGTTGCAAACATGAAATTATCTACACCAGATAGTTTACAATATATTATTAAGGATTTATTTGAAGACATAACTGTTTACGAAAATTATGTGAAGGATTTAAAATCAGTTAAGCAAGCAGACGGAAAATATAAAGTAACATTAACCGTTGGTTCTTCTAAGTTTAAAGCAGATAGTTTAGGCAAAAGTAAAGCAGTTCCTGTAAACGATTGGATGGACATTGGAATATTTGTTCAACAAGACGTTAAGGGAAAAATGGTTGATAAAGAGTTATTGTTTAAGAAAGTAAAAATGGATAAGCCTTTGAAAACTTTTGAGTTCATAGTTGATAAGGAACCAAAATCTGCTGGCTTAGACCCTTATAATAAATTGATAGATAGAAGTCCGGAGAACAATCGTTGTAAATTTGGTACTAAGCCAAAACCAACTGATATTTCGGAAACGAGCAGTAATGTGAGTATATCTCTTTAAAAAAAGTTAAGTCCTAATGTTATTGAATGGACAATTTTTTTTGAATCTTGTATTTTGTTTTGAGCTGTTGTTGATACACTATAAATAATTTCTGGAGAGAAATTTACACCATGGAATTCATAATTGATTCCATAACCGATTAATAAACCCATGGTTATTTCATTTTCGAAACCTTTATGAATATAACCGTTGTCATATTTTTTTAACCCAATTTTTGGTCCAATTAACAAATAGGGTTGTTTGCTTGTTAGATAACAACTCATGTCTCGAGCTAAACAAATAGTTCCGTTTTTGTCTGGTGATTTTAAAGCAATTGCAAAACTTTGGGATACAATTAAATCAAATGAAGTGGCAAATGTTTTTTCGGTTTGTTTAAAAAAAACATTGGAAAAATTTCCTTCGAGTTTTGGTTTATAAACCACACCGTCATTTAGAGGCATCCAAAGAAAAACGCCAATTCCAAAACCATATTGTATCTCTGATATTATAGAATTATTAATGAAGTTGCTTTCTTGGTTCAAAACATTCTTTTTATTTGTTGGTTTAAAACTCATACTTGAATATAACGAATGAGAAAACCCAAAATCAAACTTATTGAAGTCATTACCTTCATTTTGACCAATTAAATTGGTGCTAATAAAAACAGGTAAAATATAGTTTTGAAACTTCATATAACTTCATAACGTAATGGTTAAAAAAAGTTACAGAATTTTTTAAGTAGTCATTTCTTGCTTTTTAACAACGTATGCGCTCACAAAAATACTTATTTCGTATAGTAAATACATTGGAATTGCAACCACCATTTGAGATGTTATGTCAGGAGAAGGTGTAATTACGGCGGCTACAATTAAAATTACAACAACAGCGTATTTACGGTATTTACGCATAAAAGTCGGTGTCAAAATCCCAATTTTAGAAAGTAAATAAACCATGATTGGTAATTCAAATACAATTCCGGAAACTAATGTCATGGTTGAAATTAGCGAAATATAATCATCAAGGGTATTTTGTGTGTGAACAAAATTACCATCTGATAATTGATAGTTTATTAAAAAATTGTATGACATGGGGAATAAAACAAAATAGCCAAATAATATTCCTATAATAAAAAGGACGGATGCAATAATTACGAAAAGTTTGGCTGGTGCTGACTCCGTGTTTTTTAATGCTGGTTTTATAAATTTCCAAAGCTCATAAATAATATAAGGAAACGCTAAAATAAGACCACCTAAAATAGCAATCCACATATGTGTAAAAAATTGTTCAGAAGCCGCTAATGTTTGCAGTTGCATTGGTTTGATCGTCATACACATCACATCTCCTGCGCCAATTTTATGTCCGATGGCGCAAAAGGCTTTGTAAGAAAAAAAATCTTGCTTTAATGGCCCAAATATTACAGTATCAAACAAAAAATTATTAAAACAAAATAACGTCACGCCAAGCACAACAATTGCAAAAGCACTTCGCACTAAATGCCAACGCAAGGCATCTAAATGTTGCATAAACGACATTTGTAATGAAACTTCTTCTTGTGTATTATCTGCCATAATTCGTGGCAAATTTAATCATTATTGTGAGGTTTTAAAAATTAATAGAGTTGTAGATTTTTAAACTCTAATGCCAATTATTAAGATATCATCAACTTGGTCTAAATCCCCCTTCCAGTTTGCTAAGGCATCGCTTAAAGCAACTTTTTGTTCTTTAATTGGGTCATTTGCAATTGTAATAAGTAGTTCTTGTAATTGTTTGTATTTAAATTTTTTTCCTTTCGGCCCACCAAACTGATCTGCATAGCCATCAGTTAATAAGTAAATCATTTCGCCTTTTTGAATCGAAATTTCATTTAAAGTAAATGGAACAACTTCACCTTTAAATCTTCCAATTGGTTGCTTATTGGGAGATATTTGCGATAATTGCCAAGGGTTTTGTATTAAGTTTGTTTGTAAAGGTGGTTGTGTTAAAACGTACAAAGGATTGTTGGCAGCAGCTATTTGTAATTTCATGTTTTCATAATCAAAAACACAAATAATTCCATCCATTCCGTCACTCACATCATAATCACTTTTAGAAAACGTTTCTTGCATTAACACATTAACCTTATCAAAAATTTGAGCAGGATTTGACAATTTAAATTCTTTTACGGCTCTATTTAATGCATTACAAGCAACAATACTGACCATTGCCCCTGGCACGCCATGCCCAGTGCAATCACAAACGGCTATTGTTGGATTGTTATTTATTGTTTCTGTCCAATAAAAATCACCAGCAACAACGTCCTTAGGTTTATATAAAACAAAATTGTTTGGAAATAATGAATCTATAGTTTTGCTAGAAGGCAACATACTACCTTGTATATATTTGGCGTAATGAATGGAGTCCATAACGTCTTTATTTTTAATTTCTATTATTTCTTTTTGCAGTTCTACTTCCTTTTTTTGATTTTCAATTTGAGTTACTAATTTTTTTGTGCGTTGATTATAAAAAAATAAAAAAGCAAAAGCTAAAACAACAATTACAAGACCTCCAATTAAAACTAGGGTATTCGCTTTTTCTTTTTCTATAGATAAATCTTGTTCGGCAATTATTTTTTCTTTCTCAGTGATTTGAAGTTTATGCTCCATATCATTAATACTTTTAATTTTATCTGAATTTAGCAATGTATCCTCAATTGATTTAATTCTCTTTAGCGTATAAAAAGCAGCTGAATAATTTTTGTTGAGTTCGCATAGTTTTAATATGCCGGTTAACACTTCTTTTTCTTCAACAAGTAAATGATTCTCCATTGCTAGCGCTAATGCTGTTTGAAAATAGTTTTGTGCCTCAATTGTAT
>JAYVIS010000027.1:0-12583 GCA_043769975.1 Bacteroidota bacterium | reverse complement strand
AAGATTACTTGTTTGAAAAGAATTAGTTTGGCTTGGAAGGATTTCAGTTAAAACAACTTCACCTAAAATATTATAAATTTTTATTGAAAGATTATCAATTTTATTTGGATTATTTATCATTATAGTTGCAATAGAATTAAATGGATTCGGATAAATTGTAACTTCAAAATTTTCATTATTATTTTTTATAATTCCAACACTTCCACAATTTGCAGGTATTGCAGTCGCAACAATATTAACAGCAGTTGTAGTTAAGGCTCCATTTGTAGTTAAGGCTCTACCATCAAGCATAACGCCAGTGTTTAATGCTCCTAAAGCGCCATTGTTGCAAACGATAGTTCCTCTAAAAATTGAGTAATTGTTTAAATTAACTGCCCCTTCAATTTTCCAATAAACATTTTTTGATTGTGCACCATTAATTAATTTAACTCGTGAATAAGTGCTAGTGGTTAATGCACCATTTATTTTAATAACAAATACACCATTTGCATTACCTTGGGCGTCCAAATAAAGTGAATCTGTAAAAACAGCAGCCGCATTCATTAAATATGTGTGAGGTGTCAAAACTAAATTATTACCAAATTGTGCTGGATATAATAATTCAATGTCATTTGGTAATGCATTTAAATAATTATAAGCAACTAATAAATCAAATGCACAAGCAGCAGTTGAGCCATCAGGAATTGGATGAATATTTCCTGTTATATAAAGCGGGTTAAAACCTGTCGTTGAACCTACATTAGTTCCAACATCACCAGTAGCATAAGTTATACCAGAGTTTGAAACAGCCCCATTACTAGAAAATAAAGCATAACAAGCAGATGCACCAAGATTAGGAGCAGTTGGCCCTGTAAGTACAGGGCTTCCACAACCTATCGGTGTATATGCTAAAACTCCGTCAGTTGTAATAGCTCCTGTTGTAGAAAGCGCTCTTCCTTCAAGTGTATCACCTACATTCATATTAATAGCAGCATTGTTCGCAATAACAGTCCCTCTCATAGTTGTTCCGGGCGCCATATTAACTAAGCCTTCAACTTTCCAAAAAACATTACATGCTTTTGCTCCATTTACTAAATTAATTTTAGATGAAGCATTTGTAGAAAAAGAACCTTGTATTTGAATAATAAAGACAGCACTTGAATTTCCTAATGCATCCAAATTCAAACCTAAATTTAAAGTAGCAGAACTAGATATTGAATATACACCAGGAGTTAATGTTTGACCATTTCCAAGCAAAGGTGCAGGAAAAAAAGTAGGCGCAATACTATTTAATTGATTGTAAGCAATCAATAAATCTGTGAAACATTGTGCACTTACACCATTATTATCATTCATAACACCATTCACATTTCCAAAACCAGTACTTGAACCACTGTTAGTGCCAACGTTACCTGTTAGATGAGAAATACCTGTATTACTAACTGAACCATTTGAAGAAAATAGTACAAAGTTAGCAGCAGTTCCTAAATTTATTACTTGAGCAAAATTAACGCACGGAGTAAATAATAAAATACCAGCTGTAATTGTTTTAAATAGATTTGTTTTCATATTAATTTTCATTTTTGTTGTGAATGAATTTTCACAAAACAAAGTTGTTAAACATATAATTGAAATTGTTACATAAAAAAATAATTAGCTTACAGAATTCACACATTTAAATTTATTTATATAAAACAAAAAGTAGCACTATTTTAAAATAGTGCTACTTTTTTTAATGGAATGCGAAGACCTATTTTTTAACTACAATAAATTCAGTTCTTCTATTTTGTTGATGAGCTTCCTCAGAACATTTTGATACAACCGCACCATCACAATCACAACCATTAATTAATTTAGTTTCTCCATAACCTTTACCAGAAATACGTTCGGGTTTTGTAATTCGTTTTTTAATATAATTTGCTGAAGCATCAGCTCTTTTAACAGATAATTTTTGATTATAATTTCGTGATGCTCTACAATCAGTGTGTGAATTCAAACTAACTACCATGTTAGGATATTCATTCATAATTTTCACAATTTTATCCAACTCGATTTCTGCATCTGGTCGAATTTTATATTCATGATAATCAAAATATATTGGGTTAAATTTTACTATTTTACCAAGATCCTTACCAACTTCAATTACTTCAACAACAACTACTTCGTTTTTAAGCAAAACAACATCCATAACAATAATTGAATCTTTACCATTTGAATTAGCTTGACTTACTCCATCTTTGTATCCTGATTTTTTTCCACTTAAAATAAATGCTTTATCAGATTCAACAAAAAATACATAAGCACCATTATCCTTTGTAGTTAACGTATCAATAACCATATTTTTTGAATCAAGCAATGAAATAAATGTATTTGGGATTGATTTACCAGTACCATCTTTAGCTATGCCAATTAATTTTTTTCTAATTTCTAAAACCTTTAATACACTAATTGAATAAATATCATCATCTCCGCTTCCGCCAATTCTGTTAGATGAAAAATATCCCTTATTAGAAGTACTATCCATTATTAAAGCAAAATCATCATATTGCGTATTCATTGGAAAACCAGCATTTTTCACTGGCCCAACTTCTGATCCTTTTATTTTACAAGTAAAAATATCTAAGCCACCAAGACCATAATGTCCATTAGAAGAAAAACATAAAGTTCCATTTGATTCGATTAAAAATGGAAATACTTCATCCCCTTCAGTATTTATTTTATTGCCAAGATTCTCAGGCTTCTCCCATTCGCCATTATCACTTTTTTTAACTTTATAAATATCTGCTCCGCCAAAACCTCCAGGCATATTACAAATGAAATACATCGTTTTTCCATCAGCAGTTAAAAATGGATGTCCTACAGAATACCCACTATTATTTAGAGAAAATGGTACTGGTTCTAACCATTTATCATCCTTAAAACTACTAAACCAAATTTGAAGTTCAACTATTTTATCTTTACTCTTGTCATGATAATGATTTCTAGTAAAAGCCATAAAAGTTCCATTATTACTAAAACTTGCTGGACCATCATGCATTTTTCCATTTAATTTTTTGCTAAAATTTTCAGCATTTTTTAATTGGCTGCCATCAACTTCAGAAACATATATATCTAAAAACGGCTTACCATTCCAATTAAATTTTCGTTTAAATGCTTTAGATTTTGCTCTTGTTGAGGCGAATACTATTTTGTTCCCAAAATAGCTTGTTCCAAAATCTCCAGCATTGGTATTGACAGTTAAATGCTCAATTTTATATTTATTTTCATCTTTTAATAATGAATCAAATTTTGATTTGGTATCTGTATAACTTTTAGCACGTAAATCATATGGATTTAAATAAACAAATTTATCCATCCATTTGTTTGCCTCCGTGTATTTGCCATTACTTCTCAAAATCATAGAGTAATTATAATAATCGATTGGCAGTACTCCAGATGGACTTTCTACTAGAACTAAATAAATTGCTGCCGCTTTTTCGTTTTCACCAATTAAAGTGTAACTCTCTGCTAGTTTTCGTTGCCCTTCTAAACTTAATTTATCTGCTGAAGTATAGGAATCAATTGCTTTTTCGTAAGAAAAATTAAAAGAATATTTATCGCCTTGTTTTTCTTGTCTTGATTTTTCTTGCGCTATAGCGCTTATGCTAAATCCGAAAAGTAAAATTATTGGTATGTAAATTGTTTTCATTTTTTTTGTTTTATGTATTAAAAATATCTTGGTGTATGTATTTGTTTTTGGTTATTTGACATAAGGTCAAATCTTAATATTATTTCATGACTTCCTTGGTTGTACTTAAATGTTTTTACACCATAAGACCAATCGAATGAATAACCAATATGCAATTGGTTTGTAATATTAAAACCAACTAATCCTCCAAAAGAATCGCCAGTTCTATACATTGCACCAAGTAGTAATTTTTGCATGATAATAAAAGACGCTGTTACATCTGCTTGAATAGGTGCTCCTGAAGTTACTTTAACAAAGGTTGTTGGCTTAAAGTCCAAGTTATCAGTTAAATTAAATAATGCACCTGCAATAAAAAAGTAATGTCTTTGTTCTTTTCCAATTAATGAAGTACCGTCACCTTGTTTTACTTCAGTATATTTATTTTGTAATAAGTTTGGTGTTGACACACCTGCATAAAATCGTTCTCTCGAATAATATGCCCCAAATCCGAAGTTAGGAGTAATTTTATTATTTACATTGGTTTGAAATACTGGGTCAATTTGTTGATCCAATTGAAGTGTATTTAAATTTGATTTAAATATATTTGCCCCAGCACTTAAACCAAAAGCTAATTTCGATTTTTTTGTTAAGTTCATTCGATACGCAAAATCTGCAAACACAGAAGTTTTATTGGTTGGCCCTATTTTATCATTCATAACTGATAATCCAACTCCTAAATGTTCATTCCTTAATGGCGTATGGAACATTATTGTTTGAGTTAACGGGGCGCCTTTATAATCAACCCACTGTGAACGATGTAATGCAGTAATAGTTAATGCATCCCTACTGCCTGCATACCCAGGATTGATCACTAATGTATTATCCATATAATGGGTATACATTGGATCTTGTTGCGCACTTATTGTTAAACTGCCTAATGTAGAAATTAAAGCGAATGTTATGTTTTTAAATGTTTTCATTTTGTTGTTTTTTATAAATTTTTTCCAATTTTATTTATTACTTATTTAAGTAAATAGTTCCTTTGTAGATGGGTGTGTTATTTCCTAAATCCAGAAAATAGAAGTAAGTACCAACGGGTAAATCATCCCCTCCCACTCTTAACCCTTGTGATGTTTTACCATCCCAATTATTTTGGTAAGGCTTTGCTTCGAATACTTTATTGCCCCAACGATTAAATATGTCAAATTTATTTTGAGGATAATAGTCAATTCCTCTGATTACAAACACATCATTGATACCATCACCATTTGGCGAAAATCCTTCAGGAATGTTAAAGTCAATATTGACACAATTATTAACCTCAATATAAATTACAGATGCCGTCGATGTACAAGTTCCATTTGATACACTTAATATATAACTTCCAGCATTAAGTGTTGAGGAATTTATAATTAGTGGATTTTGAATTGATGATGTGTATGAATTTGGACCTGCCCAACTATAAACACCGCCAACTATTGACGTTGCAGTTAAGTAAATTGTGCTATCTACACACACTGGTGAATTACTATTTGCATTTACTACAGGGCCTTGGTTAACTGTTAAAGTTACATTAATTGATGTGTCGTTTGGTAAACATGTTCCCATTACTATAACATTATAGTTTGTAGAAGCATCTAATAAACTAACCGGATTAATTGTTAACGATGATGTTGTTACTCCAGAAATAATACCACTGTTAATTAAATTAATAGTTCCTTTTCTCCATTGATAGGTTAAGCCAGGGCCTGTTGCTGCTACCGAAAAACTCACAGAACTACCAACGCACCTAGTTTGACTAACCGGCTCTGTTGTTATGTTGGGTGCTGTATTAACAGTTAAGGAAACATTAATTGATGTATCACTAATTGCAGAAGGACTACTAACTACAACATTGTAGTTTAATGATGCATTCAATATACTCACAGGGTTGATTGTAAGTACAGGTGATGTTGCACCTGAAATATTTCCACCATTAATTAAATTTACTGTACCTTTTCTCCATTGATAAGTTAGACTTGAACCAGTTGCACTTACTGAAAAGCTTGCCGAGCTCCCTGCACATACTGTTTGTGGAATAGGTTCTGTAGTAATTGATGGTGAAGGAACAGATCCACATCCAGGCGGAATTATAACGTTAACAGCTGATGTATTTAAAGCTCCAGTTGTAGTAAGTGCTCTGCCGTCAAGTGTAACATTAGTATTTAAACTAATTGCTCCATTATTACAAATAATTGTTCCTCTGAAAACAGAATTATTATTTATTGAAACAGCTCCTTCAACCTTCCAAAATACATTTTTAGATTGAGCACCATTGATTAATTTAACTTTAGAAAATGTGCTTGTAGAAAGTGCGCCATTTATTTGAAAAACAAAAACAGCATTAGCATTACCTTGTGCATCTAAATACAATGAATCTGTAAATGTAACCGCACCATTCATTCGATATGTGTGAGGAGTAAGAACTAAATTGTTACCAAAAAGTGGAGGGTATAATAATTCAATATCAAATGGTAAAACATTAAGATAATTATAGACTGAAAGTAAATCAACAGCACAAATTGCTGTTGAACCATCAGGGATAGGATGAACAGTTCCAACAACTAACAATGGGTTATATCCAGTTGTTAAACCATTATCTGTCCCAACATCACCTATTACATTTGTAACACCCACATTTGTAACTGGTCCAATTGAAGAAAATAATGCATAACAAACAGTAGAGGCAAGATTTGGCGGCATTGGACCTGTAAGAACTGGGCTTCCACATCCAATTGGTGTATAAGCTAAAATTCCATTTACAGTAACAGCACCATTAGTTGAAAGCGCACGGCCTTCTAATGTATCACCTATACTTAAATTGATTGCAGAATTATTTGCGATAACTGTACCTCTCATGGTAGTACCGGCAGCCATACTAACTAGCCCTTCAACTTTCCAAAATACATTACATGCTTTTGTACCATTAACTAAATAAATTTTAGAAGATGGATTAGTAGAAAATGCTCCGTTAATTTGGAAAATAAAAACAGCATTAGGATCTCCCAAACCGTCTAAAGTTAATCCTAAATTAAGCGTTGCTGGGGATGGAATTGAATATACACCTGGGACAAGAATTTGTCCGCTTCCTAATAAGGGTGCGATAGCAAAAGTTGGTACCGCCACATTTAATTGATTATACGCTAATAATAAATCGACTGAGCATTGCGCACTAGCTAAATCAACATCATGCATTACACCATCTACATTTCCGAAACCTGTACTTGAACCACTATTGGTTCCAACATTTCCAGTTAAATGAGTAATCCCAGTGTTACTAACTGCACCTACTGAGGAAAAAAGGACAAAGTTGGCAGCTGTACCCATTGTTGGAGCTTGTCCGAAATTAATTTTCGGAATTGCTAATATTGCAGCAGTCGATACAATAAGTAATAGTTTATTTTTCATTTTAATTTATTTTATTGATGATTAATTTTTACATCACAAAATTCAGATTTATTTTTTCTTAATATTTACATAACTATTTATATAAATTACATTATTCACACATTAAAATAATTTTAAATAAAAAAAGTGCATTACGTATTTCGTATTGCACTTTAAAAAAACACCTAATAAGATGTTACTTTTCTTTAATCAATGTTGTTAATTCAGTGTCTATTTCATTAACATCTGTGTTTAATTTTGTTTTAAACGTTTCAAAATTCTTCTTCAATTCTTCTTGGTATAAATCGAATTGATTTTTTAAATTTTTATTATCATTTTCTAAACTTAATACTCGTTTAAACAATTTAGAATTTGGATTAGGAGTTAGTTTTATTATTTTAATTTTATTTTCATTAGCCATTACTTTCTTTTCAATCTCCTTTTTAAACTTTTCAAATTCACTTAATTTTTCAGTTCTATACGTTTGATTTTCTACTGGAGAAATTATTTTTTCAATAATGATTGTATCTTTTGAACTCATTTTATCTTCTTTAAAAGTTTCAAATGCATCATCTGCTTTTTGCTCGTGCGATTCGCATGAACAAAGTATTATAAATGATAAAAAACTTTTTATAATTATTGATTTCCCTACTGCTTTCATATTTTTACAATTTGATTAAATTTATTTTTGTGACTTACTATTTTGTATCTGTTGTTCTATTTCAAATATCTGTTTATATGATTTCGGTTTTATGCCAAGACTTCCAGAATAGGGATGGTCTAATAGTATTATTATAAAAAGAAACATTCCGATAAACATCCCCAATAACGTATTTAATAAAACATGCATTCTAACAAGTTCAATATCCAACATAATAGAGCAAAATATAGTTATAATTGCCCCTAAAATCATTGGGAACCACATTGGAGGGGAAATTTCAGTTTCCATTGAGGTTGTTCGAAGTCCTCTAAATGTTGCCAGTTCATTTAAGTGATTAAACATTTCGGCCACTAATTGGATTTGAAAAGAATTTTTAGGATTGAGATGCTCCATTTTATAGAATACTTTATTAAAAGACTCTGGCGCTTTTCTGCTCAATTTCATGTGTTCCATATTTGGAAATTCATCATCAACAACATTGTAAACAAAATCAAGATATACATTCATCAATTCTTTTGCTTCTATAGTATCAGGGTAAAACTTAATATCTCTGTATAAACCCATTGCAGAACTTCCTTCTTTACTTACATTACCTCGTGTTTCATTTAACTGATCCCATACCACTAAAACTATAAAGCTTAAGAGTAAAGCATAAAAACTTGCTATTGCCAAGAAAAAAAATCCAGTTACTTCATTATGTGACCTTAAGACTTTAAATTTTATATACTTTCGAAAAATAAAAGTTGAAAGAGCAGCTATTGAACCACAAACTGAAGTAATTAAAATAAAAAATAAATAAGGAGGAATTTGCAACATGTAATAAGTAATGGCCATTTTATAGATAATGTTTTTTTAGTTGAATGAAATTATTTTATACAAATTAACTAAAAATGCTATTACATTACACAACTTTTTCAATAAGTTGCAAAATTTACATATTTTTATAAAAAATGTTGTGGAGAATTTTATTTTTTATTGCCTTTTAACAATAAAGTTTTTTATTAAATTTAAGGCGACTGCTTTAATTTCAGTTGTATTTTTTGAAACAATACTTGTAACACCCATTTGTAATACTGTACCAAGAATTTGTTTAATTGGGTTGTGGGTATTACCAACCATAACTTTTTTTGTTAGGAAACCAGCAACCATACTTATTGTGGTATCAAGCACATTCATTTTAAAACTAGGAGATGCCGTTAAATCATGAAGAGCCGTTTTAATTAAATTAACAGGCTTAAGTTTTTCAACTGTTAATTTAAATTCTTCTTTTATCAATTCAGCTTCAAATTTTTGTTTTATTTCTAATATTCTTATAGCCTCATTTAACTCAGCTATTGTTGTAATCTTTTCCATAATTATTTTAATTAAGCATCATAGTAATAATTGTTTGACTGATACTTCTCTTTATTCTATTATGTAAAAAAAAGTATAAAACAACCCCAATAATTGCATAAAATCCAGCTACACAAAAAAATCCATAATATAATTTACCCAACAAATCGCCTAACCAAAGGGAAACCCCAATTGTTGAGACAACTAAAAACATTGATAAACTGAGTATAAATATACTTCGTGAAACAAATGTTGATAAAAGTTTAGTAGTTTGATTCAAAGCTTTCAGTTTAAATAATTCTAAACTTGTGCTACCAAATTCTTCAACTCTAACAATTAATGGTTCCATAAAATTTTCTTGATATTCCATAATTAAATGTGTTATTTAAAGGTTGTTTTATTTTTAATTTAATTAACTCATTGCATTTTTTGCTTCTTTTTGCAATTCTTCAGCTTTGTGTTTTCCACTTTCATAAAGTTGACTTGCCTCTTCTTTTGCATCTTCAAATTTTTCGCTAAGATTACATAATAACTCTTCAAACTTATCCTTTAAGTCATCTGCAGCATCAGTTCCTTTTCTTGAAATTTTCTTTCTAGTTTCTGAGCCTTTGTCAGGAGCAAATAATACACCTAATAATGCTCCAACGGCAACACCTGCCAATACACCTACTACTAATTTACCTGTACTCATAATTTCTTTTTTTTAATTGTTTATATTATTTAACGATATCTTTATCGCGTTACAAATATCATAGAAAGGAGATCACTTATTATTACAGAATTTTTACGAAAAGTTACATCTTTCACAGATTTAATAATCTATCAGTTTAAAATGCTTCAATATTTTTTTTTCTACTTTTAAGCTTGAAAATCTATAACCAACATAAATCATAAACTTTCCGAAATTGTAATCCAAAGTAGAGTTTTCACTCCCTCTAAATAAATAATAATCAAACATTGCCATAGTACCAATGAAATATTTTCTCTTATCATACCCTAACGCAAATCGTACATTTAGTTTACCAGCACCTCCTCTCAATTGCCTATATATAGTGCTATCTTCACGTTCATAAACTATTTGTGTCTCACCAATTCCTTGAACTAATGAGGCTGTAGCATAACAATTTTTTAAAAAAACTAATGTATAAATATAACCAAGATTGAATCCGAAATTATGAGTATGCCCGCGCCGGATAAATGAAAGAGAATCAAAATTGATTTTGAAAGGATAAGTGACAAGCGACGGACTACCTTTTGCATCAAAATAAGAATAGTAAACACCCAAAAGAATTGATCCTGCACTTTTCTTTTGCCTTTCAACAAAAGTAAAGGAATTTCGATAAGTAAATCTTTTATTATTTACAATATAATATGTACTCGCTCCCATATTTACTGCTTTTACATCAGTTCTAATATCATAGGGTTGAGTATTTGAATAACTTGCGTATGATTTTGAGTTTTTAATATAGAATCCGCTGTAGTTTTGAAAAAACATATCAGTAGTGATTTTTCTACTATAAAGATTAAGTTGATAATCCTGATAAGAAGTCTTACCCTTTATTTCGTTATCTCTACTAAATAATTTAGCGCCAGTATTTAAAATAAAACTAGCCCACCTTGAACTTATACTTATTCCAAAATCAAATTGTTGATTTGGAGCAAACGTCAATTTATTCCCACTTTTAAAATCAAGGATACTAAATTGCAATTTCTTATACGAAACTGGAATAGTAATTACCAACTTCTTATGATAAGATTTTATATAATTAGTATCATAATTTATTGGTCTATCTTTAATCACTTCATAGGTCACAGCACGATGAATCCACATCCATTTCTGAAATATAGACTTATGTGGTATATCCCAAATTGTTTTTATTGATTTATGAATTTTAACCGATGATGAATCTTGCGAATAACATATCATTGATGAAAAAACAATAAATGAAATAAAAATGAAATGAAAATTAGTTGATTTCATTTTATTGATAAAATAAGTATGATGTGTAATAGATTTAGTTCCATTCTATTACGCATCACTATTTTTACAATGGCTTTCTACCACTAATTATTCTAAACAATACAGCTATGACTGCAATTACAAGTAATATATGAATGATCCCTCCTGCATGGTATCCTAAAAATCCTACAGCCCAAATTATTACAAATATTACCGCTATTCCGTAAAGTAAATTTCCCATTTTTTTATTTTTTATTTAATATTTATTTTTCTTTTTTTGTTTTATCCGAATCTGTATCGATACCAGTTCTGTCTGGATCTTTTTCTCTGTTAGGCTTGTCAAATCTATCTGAACTTTTTTTATCAGGATCAACTATCTTTGTTTTATCCGAATCGGTATCAGTTCCAGTCTTATCAGCATCTTTATCAGGACTAGTTTTATCTGTTGAACTTAAAAGCTCTTTACCAATTTTATGTTGTTCATTTTTTTCTTTAGGCTTCATGATTTTTTATTTATAAATGTATTGCTAAACCAAATGTTGATACTCCAGTTGAAAGGTCTAAGAATATTCCTAATTTTGAAGTCATATGAAATTCAGATCCAATATGAGCATCTAGATATAATGGACTTGCACTTTGATATACTTTTTGATCACCATAATAACCATTTTCCCAAACAGAATTTCTAAAAGCAAAACCAACTGAACCAGCTGCATAAAAATCCCATTTTGGATTAGCATGAAATAATTGATCAAAATAATAAGTTCCTTTTACTCCAACTGGTACAACAACAGTTTTATAAGAATAATAACGTTGTGGATTATTTTTATCACCCCAATAGTAACTTCTTTGAAAAGAGTAAAATCCAATAAAAGGTGCTAATGTAAAATTCTTTGCCACATCAAATTCAAAATTTATTGTGCCAACTGGCAATGATTGGCCAACGTAACCATAATAGCCAACTCCAGCACCCAAATTTAATGTTTTGCCAAATTTTTCAGGAGCACTTTTTTCTTGAGCATACGCACTAATTCCAAATACAAAAAGAATTAGAAAAGTTAAATATATAGTTATTGTTTTTGTCGTTTTCATTTTTTTATTTTTTATTTTTTATTTTTTTAAAATTATTAATTTCTACTGTTCGATTAAATGAAATTCATGTTTATCATTTCCGTCTATATAATAGTACCACAATGACTTTTCCTCCAATTTCAAAATGTGTAATGTTCTTGAGGCTTGTTTGTCAGTGCCAGAAAGTTTTACTTCTGAATCAGCATGTATAAACTTCCATGTTCCAGATCCATTTGATACACTCCAGGCATAATTGTAATTTCCATTCTTTGTAAATGATTCAGTATATTTTGGAATGAGTGATGTAAAATCCTCGCCATTAATTTTGTACTGCTCAATTTTCCAAGTATTAACTAAAAGCTCTCCTCTTGAATCTGAAACACCAACAGGGACATCTGAATAATTATTACAACTTTGAATTGCTGGCACCATTATAACACAAATCGCTATGATAAACGCAAATAGTTTCATTATCTATATTATATAA
>JAYVIS010000026.1:0-6263 GCA_043769975.1 Bacteroidota bacterium | reverse complement strand
GCACTGTAATGTGTTTGAGAACGGCATCAGATATACCATTTGCCTCGTTTCCTATAATAATTATACCCTTTTCTAAAGTCGTTTTATAAATATTTTCGCCATTTAAAACGGCACCATAAACCGGGATGCCTTCATTTTTTCTTAATAATTCTTCAAAATCAACATATTCAACATTTACCCTTAGTATAGCTCCCATCGTTGCCTGTAAGGTTTTGGGGTTAAAAAGTTCAGTACACTGTTTGGAGCAAAACACCTGTTTAATACCAAACCAATCTGCAATTCTAATGATTGTTCCTAAATTACCCGGATCTCTTATATCGTCTAAAAACAAACAGGTTTCTATTTGAGAGCCGAAACTTGGTTTGTTCGTATTTGCGCTGTTTATAATGGCTAAAACCTGATTGGGAGCTTGTTGAGTGCTTATTTTCTTTAATTCTTCTTCACTTATTTCAGAATATGCCAAGCCCTTTTTTTCAAGTGAATCTAAATGTTTAGAAATGAAAGGGGAAGTTGCTAATACTTCAACTATTTGGTATTTATTACTATTAATGAACTCTAAAACTACTTTAGTTCCTTCAACTATAAACAATAATTCTTCTTCCCTATGTTTTTTAGAGTGAAGTGATTGAATATGTTTTACATGGTTTTTACTAATCATAATTTAAAGCTAAATTAGTAGGCTATAAATGTAATAAACCTTTTGAGCTTTATCTTTAATATTCAAAGAAATACTATTATTAAATATGTTTTTGTTTTTACAACATGTTTGATTTTTGTTGGCTGCAATATTAATAAACATTTGAAGCCTGACGAATATTTAGTTGAAAAAAATCATATTAAATACAATGGAACCGAAATAGATCATGCTGAATTAGAGCAATTTTTAAGACAAAAACCCAATCGTAAAATTTTAAAATTAGCGCCTTTTAATTTGTGGTTATACTTTCAAGTTAATCAACAAAAAATGATTGCATATAAGGCTAAACGAAATTTAAAGTTTGATAGAATTAATGATAAACGACTAAAAAAGATTGAAATAAAAAACAAGCGCAGGTTAAGTAAAGGAAAACGCACAAAGCTCCCAAAACTTAAGAACAAGGAGAAGCTTACATTTAGAGAAAGTATTTTGGATGCTGGCGAAGCGCCTACCCTTATCGACGCATCTCTTACAAAAATAACAGTGTCGCAATTACAAAAATTTGTTTTTTCTCGAGGATATTTTAATTCAACGGTTACAGATAGTGTCGTATTAAATCAAAAAACTAAACGAGCAAAAATATTTTATCGTATTACTAAATCTATTCCTTATAAAATAAATGAAATAAGCTATCAAATAGAAGACCCACTAATTGAATATTTTATTTTTAATGATACTAGTAATTGTTTAATTAAACACAATAGTATTTATAATGAAGACGAGTTTCAAAAAGAAAGAGAGCGAATTACTGAAAAATTACTTAACAATGGCTATTATTATTTTGCTCCTGAGTTCATCCATTACATGATAGACACTAATTTTGTAGGTAATATTGTAAATATTAGAATTGATTTAAGAAAATTTTCAAAATCTTCCAGTGAAGCAAATGACTCTGTGATTTTTATTAATCATCCCAGATTTACATTGAACAACATTTATATTATCCCTGAAGTAGTGCGTGATTTTAGAGGGAAATCAAATGAAGTATACGCCAAAGATACAGCAGTATATAACGGTATTAAAATTTTATATAATAACAAATTAAAATTCAAATTAAAAGATTTAACACGAGACGTCTCTTTATATGAGGGACAGCTTTATCAGAAAGATTTAGCGGAAGAAACATATAAAGGCATTTCATCCTTAAAAGTATTTAAAAGTGTATTCTTGCAATTTATTAAAAGTCCATATTTTGACGATAAACTTGATTGTTATATTGTTTGCCAGCCTTTAGTAAAACAATCTGTTACTATCGAAAGTGAAGGAACAAATACCTCAGGAAATCTCGGAATTGCTGGTAGTTTGGTATTTCAAAACAAAAACACATTTCGTGGTGCTGAGTTAGTGGAACTTAAATTAAATGGATCGATTACAGCACAAAAACAATTTAATACAACGCAAACAACAAACCTTAATGATGTAAGTAGTACGTTTAATACGTTTCAATTCGGGCCACAATTAAACATTTATTTCCCAAAACCATTATTCCCTTTTACTCTATTCTATTATAAAAAAAGTAATACAGAGAAGCGTTATTTTTCTCAACCAAGAACTATTTTAAACATATCCGTAAACTATCAAGCTCGACAAGAATTTGCCCGTACTATTTCTTCTATTTCTTATGGTTTTAAATTTAATAACACGAAAGGCTTGTTTACTTACGATGTTATTCCTTTTGAAACATATCTTGTAAAAGCAAAATTATTTGGAACATTCAAAGAAGATCTTGTAAACTTGAATGATTTTTTTTTATTGAATTCTTTTCAAGATCATTTAACCACTCTTTCTAAAATTTCTGCAACATATAATAATCAAAACATAAAACATAAAAGAAATTTAATGTATTTAAGAATGAGTATTAGCTCATCTGGAAATATTTTAAGAGGGGTGTATAATGCAACTAATCAACCTAAAGATACTCTTGGTAGGTATCGGATAGCCGATATTCCGTTTTCTCAGTTTGTGAAAATTGATGTAGATTATCGTTTTTATTTTAAAATTAGAAAGCGCGGAAAATTAGTATACCGTTTAGCAGGCGGCATAGGCAAACCACTTTCTAATTTATCAAGTTTGCCATATGAGCAAAGTTTTTTTGCAGGCGGCCCAAATGGAATGAGAGCTTGGCGCGCTCGTACGTTAGGGCCAGGTAGTTATAAACCATCAGAATCAGATGCAAAATATGATAAAATTGGAAACATTCAAATAGAAACAAATATTGAATATCGTTTTCACATTTTTAAATCTTTTTATGGTGCTTGGTTTGTGGATGCGGGCAACATTTGGCTACTTAATCCAGAGCCATCAAAACCAGGAGGAGAATTTAAAGTTGGTTCATTTTATACTGAATTTGGTTTAGGAAGTGGTTTTGGTTTGAGGTATGATTTTAGTTTTTTTGTATTGCGTTTGGATGGAGCAATGAAAGTGATTGACCCGGAATATGATTTAGGGAAACGATTCATTTTTGGAACAAAAACAATTAGAGAATCTGCAATTTTAAATTTTGGAATTGGGTATCCTTTTTAGAAAGCTAGTTACGTTCCTTTTCTTTATTACCAAATAACCCATCTAAAATACTGCTAACAATAGATAGTATTAAACTGAACCAAAGAGCTGTCCAAAAGCCATTCACACTAAAACCATCTACTAATTTATTTGCAAATAAAATAATAAAAGCATTTATTGCTAATAAAAATAATCCAAGTGTAAAAAATGTAATTGGAAGAGATAAAATTGTGAGGATTGGTTTTACAATTGTGTTTAAAAAAGCTAAAACAATAGCAACCATTAACGCTGTTGTAAAGTGATTTAATTCCTCTGATTCTCCAACATAAAATTGATTATTACCAATTGTTACACCACTTAAAAAGTAAGCTGTAATTAATACAGCAAATGTTGAGGCTAATAATTTGACAATAAATTTCATTTATGAATATTTATTATTGTGACACTGATTAATAATAATCAGTGTCACAAATTCTTATTTTCTAAGGTCTAATTCAGCAATAATATTAGTTGCTCCACCAAGTTTTTCAACCACCCATAGCAAGTAACGAACATCTAAATTAATAGTACGGTTTAAATCTTTATCAAATTTAATTTTATGACTTAAAGCTTCGTAATTACCGTCAAAAGCTAAGCCAATCAACTCGCCTTTTGCATTCATTACAGGCGAACCTGAATTACCACCAGTAATATCATTTGAACTAATAAATGAAACTACAATGTCTTTTGCTTCAGCATCTACATATTGACCATAGTCTTTTGCTTTAGCCAATTCAATTAATTTTACGGGAGCATCATATTCATAATCATTCGGTTTGTATTTTTCTAATATTCCATTTAATGTACAAACATGACTATATTTTACAGCATCTTTTGGAGAGTATGATTTTACATTACCAAAACTAACACGCATAGTAAAGTTGGCGTCTGGATATAATTTTTTTCCTTTGCTTGTTTCTAATACCCCTTTTAAATATGATTTTCCTAATGCAAAATTTTGAGCATTAAAATCAGCAAAAAGCTTAGCATATTTAGTATTGAAATTAACATTGAAGGCATTTGCCATCATAAATGCTGGATCTTTATGAAGATTTGCAGTATCGATATTTGTAATAAACGAATCCCATTTAGCACTTGCTAAAAACGATGTGTTATTAAACACATAATTTGAAAATGCTTCATAGGTTGTTTTCGATTTTAAATCACCAAATTTTGTATTGATCATGCTGTAAAATGCTGATGGGTGTTGTGCCGCATCGATATCAGTAAAATAAGATTGTGTTACAAATGCTAAAATGTTTTTATCTGAAACAATATTTTCTCCTTTTACAAAGGCAGTTTGAGCTATTTTTGCAGCGTCCACAGCTTTTGCAATTTCTTCTTTAGTGACATCTTTTTTACTAAGTACAGCATCAAGTTTTTGTAATGATGAAGCAAAAGCAATCAATGGAGAACCAAAAATACCTTCAGTCATATACACACGTTGTTTTGCAAATGGAGTCCAAGCTTGGTAAATTTTTTGATATTCAGTAAATAAGTTTTCGTATTCAGGCTTTCCTTTTACCGAAGCTAAAAAGGCTGTTTCGTTCGCTTGTTTTTCTTCAAACGTTTTAAATTTTAAAAGTTGTTTGGTTTCACCATCAAAAAACTTCCAATAGTTTGCAATACCTGCGTAATTACCTGCTAACTGAAGTTTAACCGCTGGATCTTTTTTCATTTCTTCCAACATGTATTTCAAACGAACATCACGTAAACCAACTAATGAAGGGTTTTCAATGTCTGTTTTTAATTTAACACCAAATGAAGTTTCATAACGATTTGTTCCGCCAGGGTATCCATAAATCATTGTATAATCTCCATCTTTTACACCCTTAATAGAAACAGGTAAAGAATATTTTGATTTTAAAGGAACGTTGTCTGCTGCATAATCTGCTGCTTTTCCATCTTTATTAGTATAAACTCTAAATATTGAAAAATCCCCTGTATGACGAGGCCATTCCCAGTTGTCTGTATCTCCACCAAATTTTCCAATACTTTCAGGAGGAGTTCCTACTAAACGTACATCTTTATATCGTTCATAAACGAATAATAAAAATTGGTTAGCTTTAAACATAGAAGCTACTCTTCCTTCATAACCAGAACCTTCAGTTTCTTTAGTTCCCATTTCAGTTAAAATAGCAGGAAGTTTTTGAGTCAATTCATTAGCAGGTATATCTTTTATTTTAGCGTTCACTTTATCAGTTACATCTAAAATTTTAATTAAAAATTGTGCATGTACACCTGGCGCATAAATTTCTTCAGATTTAGATTTTGACCAAAACCCGTCTCTTAAATAATTATGATCAACCGAACTTGCAGCAGCAATTGCACTATATCCACAATGGTGGTTGGTAAAGATTAAGCCTTCTTTACTCACAATTTCTCCAGTACATCCTCCACCAAATATAATAATGGCGTCTTTTATACAAGCTTGGTTCATACTATATAATTGTTCTTTTGATATTTTCAAACCACGTTTAACCATGTCGGCATAAACTTGCTCACCTAAAAGCATTGGTAACCACATACCTTCATCGGCTTTAGCAATATTGTTAGCCAAAAAAGTAATAATAAAAATGGATGCGAGAATTTTTTTCATGTTGTTTTATAATTAGAGACTAAATGTTATTAATAAATTTGGTGCCCAAAATTAACAGAAATTCGCATATAATAATTGTTTTTTAGATGAATGGACATTTTTTGGGATAATGCGCTTGTTTTTCTCTATTAATTCACAAACGTTAATATTTTGGCTAGTAATTGAGAGGGGGAAAATCTGGTTTTTTTTGTAAACCAGAGCTTGTTCTTATTTTATATAATGAAGTTTAGTTAAATATATGTAGGGCTCAAACATGTGATTATAAAAAACATTTTCTCCATTATATTTAAATAATGCATTATAATTTGAATCGGGTTGTAAAATAATGGCAGAACCTGCTGGAACATAAAAATTACTGGTTTCTATATTTGGTGATTTATACTGTGGCAGAATCTTTTTTACAAATGGACTTAAGCGTTTTGTTAA
>JAYVIS010000025.1:0-12307 GCA_043769975.1 Bacteroidota bacterium | reverse complement strand
TTTCACTTTTAATATTGACAACATTTCTATATTTTGCTAATAGTGGCTTTGGGTATTGGAAACAATATTCTGGACCTAAAAACACCGAGTATTATTTTTTCACATATGGTCTTTGGACGACTTTGATTATTTACATAATATTTAGACTACTTGTTAATAGAAATAAAAAGAAATACTTCAGCTAACAGCACCTAAAAAAAATGCGGGCGGAAGTATAAGTTTTTTGCCTACAAGTTGCCGCTTCGCGAAAGTTTGTTATTTTTATGTAGGCAAAAAAGGAGGCAATATTTCGGCAACTAATTAATATTGTGTAAGTTGAAAATATTGTGTTTCAAAACCGCACTTCTTTTAGCTCCAAAACGTTAGCGGTCAAGTTAGAGAAATAGCAACAAAACTATATATGAAGAAAATACATTTAATATTACTCTTTGCAATTTTGACACAAGAACTTTTATATTCTCAAAGTGGATTTGGAGTATTTGCTAAACAAGAATTTAACGTTAATGCAAATAACGATGCAGAAGACCTTAATTTTTTCGCTTACATGTTTGAAACAAAAAGTCAGTTTTCTGATTTTTTGAATATACAAAAAAGAGATGTTGTAACTGAAATTGGAGCTGGTGACGCTATAAATATTGGAGTTATGTCAATACTTCTTGACAGCGTAAATTTTGTCGCTCAGGATATTGATTCAAAAACATTAAACCCAAAAGATTATAAAAAACTCATTAATAAATATCAAAAATACAGAACTAAACCTCAAAACAATACTTTTGAATTAGTTATTGGCACTATTAGTTCTTCCAATCTCCCCGACAACAAATTCGATGAATTATTTATCGTTAACTCATTTCACGACTTTGACAAGCAGGATGAAATGTTAGATGATATTTATAAAAAATTGAAACCTAATGGAAAATTTATCTTGCTGGAAGGGTTTTCGTTTCCAAATGACACACAAATATGTCCTGATTATGGGCCACATGTACTTCAAACACTTGATGTTAATCTTCAGAAATTTGAAAAACATGGATTTTATCTAAGCAGTATGAAAGCGCCTAACTGTAAAGCAATTCATTATGGTAATGCGTTAGTACTAGTAAAAGATCAAAAAAAATCTGAACAGTTTTACAAAATAAAAAATGAAATTGATGAATTAGTTTCACATGCTTATAGATTTAAACAAAATGACATCGCAAAAGACTCCGTTATTATGAAACAAATAACGGACTCCATTTTAACTAAATTACCTCAAATAACTTCTGTATATAAGCTATTTGAAGTATGGATTAAAGACATCGGTTTTAAACATCTAAAGAAATCAGAATATTTAGCAGCAATAAATATTTTCAAATCAAATACAGATTTGTTTCCCAATTCCTATCAAGCATATTATTGGCTAGCACTGGCACATGAGAAAAACAAATCATATGACCTTGCTTTAGAAAATTATAAAATATCTCTGAAATTAAATCCTTCAAATGATCTTTGCAAGGACAAAATAAAAGAAGTGAATAAAATGAAAAACACGGACCGCTAACAGCAACTTTTTCTAATGCGGGCGGACATCAAAGCATTTACAAAGTCAAGGTCGCTTCGCGAAAAGTATTTTCATTTTGCAAATGGCTAATAACAGTTATCTTTTTAGTGGGCTTTTCGGCAGACAGTCATTCGTTAACTTTTAGAAAACAAAAATTAAATAGTTTTGTGAAATATTCCGTTGAAGGAAAAATTGTATTAAATTTATAACAGTTATTCTTCAAATAAAATTAAAATGAAAACAAATGTTTTTTATGCAGGTTTAATAACTTGTATTTTATTTATATCTTGTAAAAAGGATTATAGTTGTGTTTGTAACGATGTAAATGGTAAGCAAACGAACGTTGTTGTGAAAGCAACAACCGAAACTAAAGCGAAAACAAATTGCCAAAACCATTCGGCTGAATGGGGTTGTTTTTCAGTAAAATCAACATGTGTTCTTCAATAAACAAACTTTCTCTAATTAAACCATTATACTCGGTAGACCTTTGAGCATATCGAAACGTAAGCGTAACTCGAAAGAAAAGCTACAGGCTATAACACACGCTTAGCGCAATAAAGGCTTAACCAATTAACCGCCTAGAAAGCCTTTAGTGAGCCAAGCGCGAAAACGTTATGCAGAACAACATCGTATAACAGAAAACTAACTAATTAAAACATGGTTAAAAAAAAATAGATATAAAAAAAACCTGTTAGATAATCTAACAGGTTTTTTTTTCTTAATTTTCAAATGGCAAATAGCCGTAATCTTTACTGTATTCCATCATTTGATTGGTGAAACTTTTTGGATACTCCACTTTAACATCTGTTATCACGCCTACCCCATAAACAGGAATTAATTTTGGCTGAATAAAGCCTTGGTAAGGCGCCATTTCCAATTTTTTAAAACGATCTAAAACTTCTCGGTGCAAAGCTAAATCAACTTTTACACCATAGTTTTCAATTAAATCTTTACCAGCTTGATAATCACCTTGAGATTTAATGCGTTGAATTTCTTTTAGCAAATCTCCAAAAAGTACGCGAAGTTTTAAATAATCATTGATAACAAAAAACGTATTTCCACTAACAATTTTTTTCTCAATCACATTGTCAGCCTTCCCTTTTTCATAAGCCCATTTAGCAACCATTTGGCGGTTTCTCATGTGAGCTTCCTCAATATTATCACCTAACTTTAAACGAGATAATTGAATCATTAAACCTTTCGTAATATATTCATCATAAGAAGCTTTTCCATATTCCAATGAAGGCATTACTCCTAAATCAACTAACTTTTTATCCATTAAATAATATAGAGCCACTAAATCAGCTCTTCCCTCTTCTAACGATGAAGCATAGTTTTTTAAGGTTTCGTGTGGTTGCCCAACACCTGGTTCAATTTGTCCGCTTGCATGGCCAATTACTTCATGCATATCAGTATGTAATTTATCAGCTAAGCCTGCAAAATCTAACACATTTTTTTTAATGGCTGCATTGTAATAAAATTCATTTACAACACTGCCACCTGCTGCGTGCTCATAAGCTTCGACAATGTTACCTAAGTTAACAGATTTAGAACCATGTGTTTCTCTAATCCATTCGTTATTTGGTAAATTAATGCCTATTGGTGTAGATGGGGACGAATCCCCACTTTCCATCACCGCATTGATTACTTTTGCTGAAATTCCCTTGACGTTTTTCTTTTTATGCTGAGGCAATAAGGTTGAATTATCCTCGAACCATTGTGCGTTTGCACCAATAGTAGCAATTCGCTTAGAAGCCTCAAAATCTTTTATGGATACCACAGATTCAAATGAACCTTTTCTTCCTAATGGATCTTCGTAAACTTCTATAAACCCATTAACCACATCTACAGCACTTTCAGTATCCTTAACCCAAGCAATATTATAATCATCAAAATCTTTTAACGAACCTGTTTGGTAAAACTTAACTAATTTTTCAAGTGCTAATTTTTGTGCTGCATTTTCTGAAACTGTAATGGCTTTTTCTAACCAAAACACTATTTTTTCAATAGCCATTGTATACATTCCGCCAACACGCCAAACTTTTTCGACTATAACACCATTTTCTTTAATTAACTTGCTATTTAAGCCAATCATTACTGGCGTTTTAGACGTTTTATCAGTTAATTTATCGTAAAAATCTGTTGCCTCTTGTTGATTAACACCTTCATAAAAATTGACTGCAGAACTCAACACTAAATCTTTATCAGCATCTAAACACACTTTTTTAGGAGCAATTTTAGCATCAAATATAATTGGTAAGATAAGTCTGTTAAAGTTTTCATGAGTCTCACCACTTTTCATTGGCAACTTACTTGGATTAGTAGACATAATTAATTGGCTAAGAAACTTTTCAGAACATTCAGGAAAAAACTTTGCACTGCTATAATGATGATGAATCCCTCTGCTAAACCAAACACGTTTAGTATATTCTACTAATTTTTTATACTCCGGTAAATTAACATCTCCCTTGTAATCAGAAATCGCAGCCTCTAAGGTTTTTCTAACCATCAAATTATATTTATAATTTTGATCCCAAATGATATCTCTGCCACATAAAGCGGCTTCCGACAAATAATATAACAAGGTTTTTTGCTGAAGTGTTAATTCATCAAAACTAGGTATCTCATAACGCAAAATTCTTAAATCAGCAAATTGCTCAGAAACATAATCAAAAGGCACCGACTTTGATTTAGATACCGTTGAAACTTTTGTAGTCATTTTTTTTGGACTAGGATTTGTTTGACTTTGAATTTCACTATTTACTAATAGGATTGAAAGCGGAAGAAGAATAAGTTTTTTCATTTCTATTTAATTTAACAGCACAAGTTTACCGTTAATAAAGATGTTTTGCAAACTCTTTTACCTTCTTTTTTTATTAACTATATTTGTTTTAAATGTGTCAAAAAATCATACTAATTCTGTTTTTATTAAATTCAGCAAAGATTGATAGTCAATCTATTACTAAGCCTTTAATACAACCCAATTCTTTTTATTTTAAACAACACGTTTATGTATTTGGCTTTCAGCAAAAACCAAAAGAATTACAATTTAAATGCTACCGTTACTCAAACGCCTTGCAACTAAAAGATAGCACTGAAGTAAATTTAGGTAACTACAAACCTGAGCAATTTTTAGAAATAACAACCGACACGCTACATTCGGTTTTGAACTTCTATTTTCAATTAGCAAACCAAAAAAATGTGGTTAGTTTATTTCGTTTAAATGATACGCTTGGTAAAATATGTTTCACCAAAAACTATGATGCAAACCATATTAATTCATTAACGGCATTTGATGATGAAAAATTTATTTCAACTAATGATTTGTACTTAGTAAGAACATCAATTGATACAAGCGGCAAACAATTTTTTGTTTCAAAATATCAATTAAAATCCATCACGCAGCCATTTGAATATGATTTTAAATGGCAGTTTGCTTTAGATCGTAAGTTTATTCACAGAGCCTCCGTAGTTTATAATGATACTAATTTTGTTTTAGTACACGTAAATGTTTCAGATGGTTTAAAAAAAGGACAATGGCTGCTTCGATTACATGCTAAAACTGGCGAACTCATTAAAGGAACAAAATTAAACCCTAAAGGAGATACGCGTCATTTTTTGATATCGAATTACGTTTATGATTTAAAACAAAAAACAATAGATGTAGTAGGTAGTATTTACCAAAATGAAGCGATTGATTTTAAAAAGGAAACGTCTGATTTCAAAAACAGTACAAAAACAGAGCAACTATTTTTAATTCAAATTGATAGTTTAGGTGAAGTTAGTTCAAGAACAGAAAAAAGTTTAACACTACCTTTGCAAGCCAATAAATTAAATGCAAGTTCCAATTATCATTTAAAGATTAGAGCATTCACCAAAACGAAAGATCATAATTACAGCCTATGGGCTGATATTTATGAAAGTAACAGCCCTTTAATTTTAACCTATACAAGTTCGTGGTATTTAGATTTGATCGCAACGGATATCGATTTTGATTTAGCACCATCAAAATTCGTTAATGGAACAAGTGTTTTACCTAATTTTATAACTTATGAAAAGGGCGATGCGTATGGTAAATTTTATTTAGATACTCCTGGCGATTATGATAAATTTAAATACAAAGCACCTAAAAATTCAGTGGTTTTAAAAACAGGATTAGACGATATGACTAATACATTTTTTGTGTTAAAAAAAACAGACATTACAAATTCAACAAAACAATTTTACTATGTTTTTCTAGGTAAAAAGGGCTTAGAAAATAAAGTGATACTTAAAACAAACAAAGGTCAACAAGCAAACCTATATTTTACTGGCAACAAATCATATATCAGTTTTTTAAGTCATAGTGATAACACACAGTTCGAAATAAAAACAAATACATTATAACACATTGAAATGAAAATAAAATTACTATTGGTTTTGATTTCGATGAGTTGCTTCGGCTTTTCGCAAGTCATTAATTATACGCCAAGTTTTGTTTGCAACCTAAGTGATACTACCTTAGAATCATCGGGATTAATTTACATAAATAAAACTGTATGGACACATAATGATAGTGGCGGAAAACCAGAACTTTATCAAATAGATACATTAACTGGATTTGTAAAAAGAACAGTTAAAATTAAAAACACAGCAAACATAGATTGGGAAGATTTAGCACAAAGTCCAACCCATGTATTTATTGGAAACTTTGGGAATAATTATGGAAATAGAACAAATCTCACCATTTATCGCGTCAGTAAAATTGATTTATTAAATCCAGCAAATGATAGCATTGTTGCAGACACTATAAAATATCATTATCCAGATCAAACCGTTTTTACAAGTACATTAAATGCAACTAACTATGATTGTGAAGCATTTGTATTTATGAATGACTCCTTACATTTGTTTTCTAAAAGTTGGGTCACTCAAAACACGAAACATTACCTATTGCCAGCTACCATAGGAAACCATACGGCACTATTAGCAGATAGTTTTAACGTAGATGGTTTAATAACGAGTGTTGATATCAATCAGACAAATGGAAATATAGTTTTATTGGGGTACAAAAAAGTTGGATTTAATTATAATTGCTTTGCATGGTTGTTATTCAATTATACAAATCGCAACTTTTTTAAAGCTGATAAACGAAGGTTAGAACTTGGTGTGGCATCAACTTTAGGTCAAACCGAAGGCATTGTTTTAAAAAATGATAACACAGGATATTTTTCATCTGAAAAAATAGTTTTCGGTTCTGGTTTCATCCCGCAGCAATTATACAAATTTGACTTTTCTGGTTACTATAATACAACCAGTATAAATGAAAATAGCAATAGGAATGACTATAAAATATATCCAAATCCCATAAAAGAAACGGTAACAATAGATTTTAAAAATGTGCATGAACCCTACTCTTTCGAAATAATTAATACAAATGGAGAACGTGTTTATAAATGCCAGTTAAACGGCGAAAATCATCAAGACATCAATTTGCAAACATTAAAAAGTGGGCTCTATTTTTTAAGAATACAGGGAACTACGAATATCATTTCTCAAAAAATAATTATTGAATAAAAAATAAAGGAAACATGAAAAAAACATTAGCCATTTGGATTCTATTTTTATCCTCACTATTATTCATTCAATTAAAAAAAACGAATCACACGACACCTGTTTTAAGAACAGAACAAAAAACAAGTTCATCCGGAATTCATTATTCGCTATTTTATCAAGACAAATTAAAAATGGATTTTGAAACCAAACGTCCTGATAAAAAAGATCCAACTATTTATTTATGTATTGCGGCAGCTTTTACAAAACTAACCGACTATACTATTGATGGAACTTATGTGGAAAACGGAAAGGCTTATAATCAAAAGGCTACTAACTATACGTTAGGAGGAGGAATAAAAATAATTGATAACACTTGTGAAATATTTCCCACTCATAAAGGAAAGCTTATAAATGATAGTTTACTGAATTTAATCAGTACAAAAAAAGGATCTTTTTTTCAACAAATTCAAATGATTGAAAACGGTAAAGCCGCAAACTTTATAGATAAAAAATTATTTCAAAGAAGAGGAATAGCCATTTTCAAAAACGGTTCTACTGCAATTATTGAAAGCAAAGAAGCAATTACATTAGCTGTTTTCGCAAAAGATTTAGTTTCAATGAACGTTTACAATTTTTTATATACAGACATGGGTTCTTGGGACGAAGGTTGGGTGAGGAAATCAAATTCTGAAATTACAATAATCGGACAAAATCTTTCTGAAACTAAATACCAAAGTAATTGGATTGTATTTAGAAAATAATTTGGTTATATTTAGTTAATCAAAAAAAAATATTTGATTACTAATAAAACTAAAAAAAAACAAAATGAAAAAAACAATCAAATCAACTTTAGCAATCTTAGCATTTTCATTAATTTCAAACATTGCTACAGCGCAATATCATATGGATAGTGATGGTAAAACTTTAAGAAATTCAAGTAACTCATCTGTTGGTCATATTGATAGCGATGGCAAAACAATTCGTAATTCAAGTAACTCATCAGTTGGGCATGTTGATAGTGATGGTAAAACAATCCGTAATTCAAGTAATTCGAGTGTACTTAAAGTTGATGGTAGTGATATCAGAAATTCGAGTAATAGTACGATTGCAAAAATGAGTGATGTAACTAATGACATTAAAGGAGCAAAATCAGAAGCAGTTTATGTTGCGCTTTGGTGGTTTTTAGTAAAAGGAAATAAATAACATTTAATTTAATTAATAAAAAAAAGAGCTACCAAATATTGATAGCTCTTTTTTTTATTTTAATTCAGCTCGTAACTTAAACTTCCCAATTTATCTAATTCATTGGTCAATTCAGTACTCACCGTAATTTTTCTGGATTTAGAATAAAGCTTTACGCTCATATTCTCCTCAGTATCTTCAACAAAAAACTCCACATTACATTTACCTTGTGAAGCAATTAAAATGGCATCAATAGAGTTTATTAATTCATCGGTTAAAGAATTTACATCTATTTTTAATTTCATGTTAGCGAAGATGGTTTCCTTAATACCTTCTAACAATTCCATTTTAATGATTTTAATTTCTAAGCTACCGGGTTGTCCATAACGCTCTTGAATTCGAGCTTTTACGTGAACAAATAAATTATTTACCATAAATTTATTAAACTCCACATAATCTTTTGAAAACAACATAATTTCTAAAGCACCTTGATAATCTTCAATAATTATTTTCCCAAAAGCATTTCCTGTTTTACTCGTTCTGTTTTCAAAACCTGTAACCATTCCTCCAAACGAAACTTCTTTTCCTTTAAAAGGTTCTAAACCTGCTTTTAGCTGAGCGCATGTAGCATTACACTTATGTTCAATAATTAATTTAAATGGATCTAAAGGATGTCCGGAAATGAAAAATCCTACTACTTCTCTTTCTCTACCTAATTGCTCAAGTTGGCCCCAGGTTTCAATTTTTTGAGGTAATTGTGGTTCAGTAATTTCAATCTCATCATCACCACCAAATAAACTTGCTTGCGATGTATCGTTACCCAAACTCATTTGATTATTATACTTAATCATTCGATCCGTAAGAGTTAAGCCTTCCATATCTGGAGTGAAAAACATTGCGCGATGTACTCCTTCAAAACTATCAAAACCACCTGCAAGCGCTAAACCTTCTAAGGATTTTTTATTGACGCTTTTATTATCCAAACGTTTTGCCAAATCAAATAAGGACGTATATTTCCCATTTTCATTTCGTTCATCAATAATATTTTGCACTGTGTTTTCTCCTACACCTTTAATAGAAGCCATTCCGAAACGAATATCTGTTCCACCTTCTATTACACTAAACTTTGCAAACCCTTCATTAATATCTGGCCCTAAAACTTTTAAACCCATTCTCTTACACTCTTCCATTAAAAATGAAATAGAATCAATACTACTCGCATGATTTAAAACGGACGACATAAACTCAGAAGGATAATGCGCTTTGATATATGCCGTTTGAAAAGCGACATAAGCATAACACGTAGAGTGCGATTTATTAAATGCATAACTCGCAAAAGCTTCCCAATCTTTCCAAACCTTTTCAGCAACTACTGCATCATGACCATTAGTTTTACAATTCTCAATAAACTTGCCCTTCATTTTATCAAGCGTACCTCTGTCTTTTTTTCCCATTGCCTTACGCAATGTATCAGCATCACCTTTTGTAAAGCTTGCTAATTTTTGAGACAATCGCATTACCTGTTCCTGATAAACTGTAATACCATAAGTTTCTCCAAGAAATTCATCCATACCTTCCAAATCAAAGGTAATTGGTTCTTTGCCATGTTTACGATTAATGTAATTTGGAATATAGGCAATTGGTCCTGGACGATACAAGGCATTCATTGCAATTAAATCATTAAAACTATCAGGTTTCAAATCCTTCAATGATTTTTGCATACCAGCACTTTCATATTGAAACACTCCGTTAGTTTCGCCACGTTGAAATAATTCATACGTTAATTTATCGTCTAACGGAATTGCGTCAATGTCAATATCAACATTATGATTTTGCTTAATATATCGAACGGCATCTTTAATAATGGTTAATGTACGCAAGCCCAAGAAGTCCATTTTTAAAAGACCAGCACTTTCTGCTACTGAGTTATCAAATTGCGTCACTAACATTTCACTGTCTTTCGCTTTGGTAACAGGTACAAATTTCACCATGTCATCAGGTGTAATAATTACACCACAGGCATGTATACCAATGTTTCGCAAACAACCTTCTAATTCATAAGCTTGCTTTAAAACATCAGCTTCCGGAGTTTTTTCTTCCGCTAATTTTCTAAAATTATGAGATTGTTCAACAACTTCACGTTTATCTTTAATGCCTTCTAAATATTTTTCATCAATGCCACCTGGCTTTAATAATTTTTTCAATTTAGCATCTAACGAATCTGGAAATGATTTTGCTAAACGATCTGCATCAGGTAATGGCAATTCTAAAGCTCTTGCTGTATCACGAATTGCAGACTTACCGCCCATTGTACCGTAAGTAATAATTTGAGCAACTTGATTAGCACCATATTTATTGATGACATAATCGATCACTAATCCACGACCTTCATCATCAAAATCAATATCTATATCGGGCATACTTACCCGATCCGGATTTAAGAAACGCTCAAATAGTAAATCAAATTTAATAGGATCCACATTTGTAATCCATAAACAATAGGCAATAGCAGAACCAGCAGCCGAACCACGACCAGGACCAACAGCTACTCCCATTTTACGAGCTTCAGCAATAAAATCAGCAACAATTAAAAAGTAACCAGGATATCCCATTCGCTCTATCGTGGTTAACTCAAATGCAATACGTTCTTTTATTTCAGATGACATATCAGGATACCGTTTATGTGCACCTTCCCAAGTTAAATGAGACATGTAAATAAACTGCTCGGCAATAATCAACATTTCCGATTTCTGTATTTCAATTGCTTCAGGAGATAAGTTTTTGGCAATCCAATCTTTTTCTTTAATGGCAATAATACGTTGCTGAGATTCTAAAATCTCAGACATATTAGTTTCAATAAAAGTTTTTTTGATTTCAAATTTTGGTAATAAAATATCTCTACCTAATTTAAATTGTTCAATCTTATCTACTATTTCATTGGTTGCTTCAATAGCTTCTGGCATATCAGCAAACAATTCCACCATCTCTGCTGGCGATTTAAAATAGAATTCTTTATTTTGCAATCCATTTCTAAAACCTCTACCCTTGCCTACTGGCGTTGCTTTTTTCTCATTATCTTTTACACACAATAAAATATCATGCGCTTCAAATCCATTTTTATTTAAATAATAATTACTATTAGCTGCAAAATATTTTACATTATATTTTTGTGCGAATCTTAATAAAACAGTATTCACATGGTTTTCTTCAGGAAGATTATGTCTATTTAATTCAACATAAAAATCTTCACCAAACTGTTCTTTATACCAAACAAAAGATTCTTCCGCTTGTTCTTCACCAACATTTAAAATTAAAGAAGGTATTTCGGAAGTTAACGAACCGGTTGTTGCAATTAAACCATCTTTATACTGAAGTAATAAATCTTTATCAATACGAGGCACATAATAAAATCCATCAATTAAACCAACAGAACTTAACTTAGATAAATTTTGATAACCTGTTCTATTTTTCGCAACAAATACTTGAGTGTAACCATTGTCTTGCTTGGATTTGTCTTTATAATCTTTACAAACAAATAATTCGCAACCAATAATACATTTCAATTCGTTCTTCTTTTCTCCAACTTTTTCTCCTTTATCTATTAATTCATTTGTTGCTTTAGTCGCTTTATTTTGTTTATCAATTGCTTGCCAAAATAAAAATGCCCCGTACATATTTCCATGATCGGTTAAGGCCACTCCTTTTAAATTATATTCAACTGCTTTCTTTACTAAGTCGCCAACATCGCTCGTACATTGAAGTACAGAAAACTGAGTGTGATTATGGAGATGAGAAAAACTAATATTATCAGCGTTGGCAGACGATACTGTATTCACAGGAACTTTTATTTCAACCTCTAACGGTTTATTTTTTCGCTCTTTCCAATCTTGTTCGTGTTTATATAAAGCAGATAAATCTGGCGCTTGATAATTAATTGTCGCCAACTCAGAAACTTGAATTTCTGCAACTTTTGTAATACCACGTTTAATAATTTCGAAAAATACTTTACCTGTAGCTAATACGTCAAAAGCAGCATTATGAGCTTCGTCA
>JAYVIS010000024.1:0-6572 GCA_043769975.1 Bacteroidota bacterium | reverse complement strand
TATTTTTCGTTCGAGTTTGTTGACTTTAGTAAAATGACATTTTGATAAGCCGGCTGGCGGACAGAATGACAAAAATAAAAAACCATCCGCTGGCAAGCGAATGGTTTTTTATAACAAAAATCTTAAAAATCTAGGCGTTAGCCGCTTCTTCTTTTAAAATAGCAATGATTTTATCTTCAATTTCTTGAGCTAAATCAGGGTTTTCTGCAAAGATTGCTTTTACTGAATCTCTTCCTTGCCCTAATTTAGTTTCATCATAACTAAACCATGAACCACTTTTTTTGATAATTCCTTTATCAACACCTATATCAATAATCTCTCCTACTTTACTAATTCCTTCTCCAAATACAATATCAAATTCAGCCATACGGAAAGGGGGTGCTAATTTGTTTTTAATCACCTTCACTCGTGTTCTGTTTCCAGTAACTACATCTCCATCTTTAATTTGGCTAATTCTTCTAATATCTAAACGAACTGATGCGTAGAATTTTAATGCATTACCCCCAGTGGTTGTTTCAGGATTACCAAACATAACACCGATTTTTTCACGCAATTGGTTAATGAAAATACAACAGCATCCTGTTTTATTAATAGTACCCGTTAATTTACGTAATGCCTGACTCATTAAACGAGCTTGTAAACCCATTCTGCTATCACCCATTTCGCCTTCAATTTCAGCTTTTGGAGTTAAGGCAGCAACCGAGTCAATCACCACTAAATCCACAGCACCCGAACGAATTAAATTATCAGCAATTTCTAAAGCTTGCTCACCATTATCTGGTTGAGATATTAATAAACTTTTTGTATCAACGCCTAATTTCTCAGCATAAAAACGATCAAAGGCATGTTCTGCATCTATAATGGCTGCAATACCACCAGCACGTTGCACACTTGCAATCGCATGGATTGCTAAAGTTGTTTTACCAGACGATTCAGGTCCGTATATTTCAACCACTCTTCCACGAGGCAAACCGCCAATACCTAAGGCAATGTTTAATCCTAATGAACCTGTCGAAATGGAATCCATTGGTTCAACCACGGTGTCACCCAATTTCATAATCGTTCCTTTACCATAAGTTTTTTCTAACTTATCTAAGGTTAATTGCAACGCTTTTAATTTTTCGCTTGCTACCGTTTTTCTTTCTAAAACTTCTGTTGATTCTTCTGATTTTTTCGCCATGATATATTATATGTTTTTAAGTTACAATTTTTTAAGTTATGGTTTGTTTTCATTTTAATAACAATTGCCCTAACTTCTCCACAAATGTAAAAGTAAATTCAAGCAAGTTGTTGCTATAAATTGTAGCATTATATAAATTGTCAATAAAATCAATGGTTTTGAAGGCAAATTTATTTTGTTGAATTTTATTAAATATCAAATTTGTTTATCCATTAGCTTTTAATAACTTTGTTATCTATGCAGGAAAATTGGTTTAAAACGTGGTTCGATACAACCTATTACCATACTTTATATAAACACAGAGATTATTCGGAAGCGTCATTGTTTATGGATAACATGACTAGTTTATTAAATTTGAAAGAACATGTAAAGTGTTGGGATTTATGTTGTGGCAAAGGCAGGCATAGCATTTATTTAAATAAAAAAGGATTTAATGTGATTGGTACCGATTTATCTGAACAAAGTATTATTGAAGCCAATACATACGCAAACGATACCTTAGAATTTTACACACACGATATGCGGAATTTATTTCGCACGAATTATTTTGATATTGTATTTAATGTTTTTACAAGCTTTGGTTATTTTGAAAAACAGTGCGATGATATTAATGTCTTTAAATCTGTTGAAAAAGCATTAAAACCAAATGGTTATTTTGTGTTTGATTTTTTGAACGAAACCTTTGTGAAAAATCATTTAGTTGAAACGGAAAGCAAAACCATTGATGGGATTACCTTTCATATCTCTAAAAAAAATGAAAATAATACTGTGGTAAAAAGTATTGATTTTACTGACAATAATGAGAAATTCCATTTTGAAGAACGGGTTAAATTATTTAACAAAACGTATTTTGAAGAATTAGCGGAAGCAAGTAATTTAAAAATCATAAATTCGTTTGGTGATTACCATCTCAATGAATTTAATTTAGAAACATCACCACGATTAATTTTAGTACTACAAAAAAAATGAACTTATTTGAATTAACTTTTTATTTAGCTTTTCCTGTTTTAGTAACAGGTGTTATATTTTTGTCCTTAAAAATAAAAGCTAAATATTTACGGTTTTTATTAGCGTTTAGTGCAGCGTATTTATTCGCCATTTCGGTTACGCATTTATTGCCTGAGTGTTATGAAAATACCAATACCAAACTGATTGGCTTTTTTATTTTAGTTGGATTTTTTATTCAAATCCTTATTGAATACTTTAGTGCTGGTATTGAGCATGGCCATATTCATGCGCATTCGTCCTCTTGCAAAAAACATTTGCCATTAGGTATGATTACTGGTTTGTATTTACATTCATTGTTAGAAGGATTACCAATTTATCAAAGTGGAATCATTGATACTCATGTTCATACTGTTTTATCAACTCAGCAATCGTTAGTGTTTGGAATTACCATTCATAATATTCCAATTGCTATTGCATTTGTAAGTTTGTTAATAGAACATAAATCATCAAAACTCAAAGCCGTATTATTATTAATTGGTTTTGCTTTAATGGCTCCATTAGGATGTTTAATTAGTTATTGTTTAAATTATTTTGGAGTTAATAATATTGACGGATTTGTAAAATTATCCTTTGCAGTTGTCATCGGAATTTTCTTACATATTTCAACAGCCATTATGTTTGAGACTGGCGAAAATCATAAATATAATTTAGCGAAAATTGCTTCAATGATTGCCGGCGTTTTACTCGCAGCCTTTATTAGTTAATGGAAAAGCAAACCTATTTCATAGATGTGATTGTTCCGCTTTCGGTTCCAAACAAGTTTACATATCGTATTCCTGAGGAATTAAATGCTGACATTGAAGTTGGTAAACGCGTCATTGTTCAGTTTGGTAAATCAAAATTTTATACCGCTATCATTTATAACGTTCATCAAACGGCGCCTTCAAATTATGTTGCAAAATATATTGAAAGTATCATTGATGAAAGTCCAATCATTGCTAAACAACATTTACAATTATGGGATTGGATTTGTCAGTATTATTTATGTAATCCAGGCGATGTTTTAAATGCAGCCTTGCCGAGTGGTTTAAAATTAAGCAGTACATCGCATATTACGTTAAATCCTGATTTTAGTTTGGATGAAACAGATTATAACGATTTTACAGATAAAGAGCATAACGTTTTAGAAGCCTTGCAAGTAAGTACATCTTTAAGTTTTGATGATGTTGCTAAAATTTTGGAAATAAAAATGGTTCAAAAATTTATTAATCGTTTAATAAAAAAAGGAGCCATTGTTATTTATGAAGAAATAAAAGATAAGTATAAGCCTAAATTGGTTAATTATATTGGTGTAAACGCTGATTTATTAACGAATCAACACGAGTTAAAAACAACGTTAGATACTTTAGAAAAAAAAGCATTTAAACAAGCTGAAGTGTTATTGTGCGTTTTAAATTTATTAAAAACGGATAGTGATGCAAAACAAACTGGTTATGTAAAAAAAGCGATGTTGCTCAAACAGTTTGATACGAGTGTGATCAGTAGCTTGGTTAAAAAAAATATTTTCACAGAAACCGAAATAGAAACCAGTCGTTTAGTTTTTGATAATAAAGATAAAACTAAAAAGTACCTGAATGAATTTCAACAAAAAGCAGTAGCTGAAATTGAAGAATTATTTATTGATAAACAAGCTGTTTTATTGCATGGTGTAACAGGAAGTGGTAAAACAGAAATATATTCGGAACTCATTAATAAAACAATTTCTGAAGGAAAACAAGTGTTGTATTTAGTTCCTGAAATTGCTTTAACAACCCAATTAATTGGACGTATTCGTTCTATATTTGGAAATTCAGTTGGTATTTATCATTCAAAATTTAGTGAAAATGAACGTGTCGAAATTTGGAATTCTATTTTAAATGAAAGTAGCACCGCATCTGATTCTAAACATTTTAATATTGTATTAGGAACACGCTCCGCATTGTTTTTACCATTTAATAATTTAGGATTAATCATCATTGATGAGGAACATGATAATTCTTACAAGCAGCAAGATCCTTCGCCACGTTATCATGCAAGAGATGCTGCCATGTATTTGGCAAACTTACATAAAGCAAAGGTTTTATTAGGAACTGCTACACCATCTTTCGAAACCTATTATAATGCCTTGCAAGGTAAATTTGGTTTAGTAAGAATTTCACAACGTTTTGGAAATGCACAATTACCAACAACCATTGTGTGTGATTTAAAAAAAGAAACCCAAGAGCAACAAAACAAATCTATTTTTTCGCATCAATTAGTAAATGCCATTACTCAAGCTTTAGCAAAAAAAGAACAAGTTATTTTATTTCAGAACCGCAGAGGTTTTGCTCCCTATACCGAATGTGCAAGTTGCCATTGGATTCCAATGTGTACGCATTGTGATGTGTCTTTAATTTATCATAAGCAAACTAATAAATTAAGTTGCCATTATTGTGGTTATAGTATTGCGCCTCCAACAAGTTGCAATGCGTGTGGTAATAACCAATTAAAATACAAAGGATTTGGTACCGAAAAAATTGAAGAAGAAATAGAATTATTATTTCCAACCGCTAAAGTGGCGCGTATGGATTTAGATACAACCCGCAGTAAATATGCTTACAAACAATTGATTGATGAATTTGAATTAGGCAATGTTGATATTTTAGTAGGAACACAAATGGTCACTAAAGGCTTGGATTTTGATAACGTCAGTGTGGTTGGTGTTTTAAATGTGGATAGCGTTTTAAATTTTCCGGATTTCAGATCATTCGAAAAAGCATATCAATTAATAGTGCAGGTTAGTGGTAGAGCAGGGCGGAAGGATAAAGCTGGAACAGTGTATATTCAAACCAATCAGCCCGAGCACGATGTTATTAAACAAGTAATTGAAAATAATTTTCCTCAATTTTATCAATCTCAAATTAATGAACGACAACAATTTAATTATCCGCCATTTACTCGGATTATTGAACTTTCGGTAGTTAGTAAAGATATTAATGTGGCTAATGATATGTGTGATCAATTAGCGTCTCAACTCAAACCTTTATTTGGAGGCATGATGCTAGGGCCAGAATTTCCTTTAGTCGCTAAAATTAAAGATCAATACCATAAACGTATTTTAATAAAAGTAAACAGAGAGTATTCGCCCACCCAGGTGCGTAATTTGTTAAAGCAGGAAATTGACACGCTTCAGTTTAATAATAAAAGTAGTTTGTATCGTTTACACATCGATGCTGATCCTGTATAAATTGATTAACTAATTTGAAATATAGGCTCACTCATTTAAGGACATTTTCTTTTGGTTTTTTTTGTAATTTTATCTTCTAAATTCCATTTTTTTATAATTTTATTTACTCCCCCCTTTATTTTAAAAATATTTAAATACAAAGTACTAAAATGAAAAAATGCGATTTTTACTTACTAATTTATTTTGCTTTTATAATCAACGTATTAAGTTTAAAGTCTCAATGTACAAATGTAGCTTTAGGTAAGCCTGCAAGTGCAAGTGGCGCATACGGGCCGCCAAGCAGTGCTTTTGATGGGAATTGCGGGACAGCTTGGAACGCAGGAAATTACGCTACTCAATGGATTGCTGTTGATTTATTAGGGACATTTGCAATAAATAACATTTCAATAATTTCTGGAATGTGGCCAAGTGGCGTAGAATCTCATAATATTTATACTGCTCCAAGCATAGCTGGTCCATGGACATTAGTTGATGCGTATTCCGGCAGTTATTATGGTGGTTTTAAAATTGAGAGGTGTTACTCCTCTTCTCCGCTAATCGGTGTTGGAGCTGTAAAAATAGAGGTTACATCATCTCCATCATGGATAGCTTTTTATGAAGTAGGTATTTTTAGTGTTTCTCCACCATCATTATTAACATCTTCGATCACCCCAAGCGGACCAACTACCTTTTGTCAAGGTGGCGCAGTGGTTTTATCTGCAGAGTCAGGTTCATCTTATTTATGGAGTAATGGAGCTACAAGTCAAACCATATCTGTAAACAGTACAGGAACTTATAGTGTTTCTATTCTTCCATCTTGTATATCAGGAACAACAGTATGTTCGGCATGTACAAAAGCAGCATCAATTAATGTTAATGTAAATCCTACGCCAACTATTTCAGTTAATTCAGGTTCTATTTGTTCGGGAAGTTCATTTACTATAACGCCTAGCGGTGCAAATACCTATACAGTTCAAGGAGGAAGTTTGGCAGTAAGTCCAAGTGTAAATACTACTTATACAGTTTCGGGGACAAGTGCTGCGGGGTGCGTATCATCATCATTTGCGACAGCAAGTATTACCGTATATACTACGCCAACTGTTTCAGTTAATTCAGGTTCTATTTGTTCGGGAAGTTCATTTACAATAACACCTAGCGGTGCAAATACCTATACAGTTCAAGGAGGAAGTTTGGTAGTAA
>JAYVIS010000023.1:0-4125 GCA_043769975.1 Bacteroidota bacterium | reverse complement strand
GGCTATAAAAAAAACTAACGACTGCTATCTAGTAAAGAAATAGCCTATCCAAATATCTCAATCACAAAATTAGGAACTAAGCCTAAAGCGATTGTAAATAATGTCGTTAATAATAATAAAACAACGTGAGATGAATCAATTGTAATTCCATCTTCTTTTGCAGGAGCTTTAAAATACATCGCAATAATTACTTTAAAATAATAATACACACCAACTGCCGATGTTAATATTGCTAAAATAATTAACCAGTTATAAGATGTTCCAATTAATAAAGAGAACACAAAATATTTTGCAAAGAAACCTGAAGTAACTGGTATACCAGCTAAAGAAAGCATTGCAACTGTCATACAAACAGCCATTAAAGGATGGCGTTTTGCTAAACCATTAAATGCTTCAATATTTGAACTTCCGCTTTCTTGTTTTGATACATGATATACAACTGTAAATGCTGCAATTGAACCAATTGAATAAGCTAATGAATAATACAATATAGCACTCACACTTGCCATACCACGGTTATTAGCTAAAATAGCCATTAACATAAATGCGGCATGACTAATACTTGAGTATGCTAACATACGCTTTACACTTTGCTGCGTGGCTGCAGTAATATTTGAAACAACTAATGATAAGGCAATTACAACTGCTAACACAATTCCCCATGTTTCATTTACACCACCAAACGTTACAAGGAACAAACGCATAAATGCAGCAAATGCAGCGGTTTTAACAATTGTACTCATTAAAGCGGTGATAACAGTTGGAGAACCTTCGTAAACATCAGGTGCCCAAAAATGAAAAGGTGCAGCACTTACTTTAAATAACATCGCTACTAAAACTAATAAAACACCTGCGTAGAAAAATGCTGGAAGGTCGGCACCGTTATGAGAAATGTATGCACGAATTGCCATTAAATCAAAACTACCAGTTGCACCATATATTAAAGCAATACCAAATAATAAAAATCCAGAAGCAAACGAACCCATAATTAAATATTTGAATCCAGCTTCGTTTGAAGCTAAATCTCGCTTACGACTAGCTGCTAAAACATACATTGGTATTGATAATATTTCGATACCTAAAAATAAGGTTGTCATATTACTAAAGGCCGTTAACATTAACGCTCCTACTAAAGCGAATAAAACTAATGCAAAATGATCGGTTACATGATCTTTCTCAAAATAATCGTTTGCTAATATGAACCAGAAAAAAGCAGTTGCTAATATTACACCACTAAATGCTAATGCTACGTTATCAAAACGTATCATGTTACTAAACATTTCAATATTATAATTCGCATTCCATTCAGTAAAGCCTAAAGCATATGCCGCTAATATTCCAATTAATACTAATGGGTACAATACTTTTTTGAATTTGAATATTTCGGCTAACATGGCTAAAATTCCTAATCCGCTTATTATTAATAGTCCTTTCATTTCTTAAAAATTTAAATTTTAAATTTTGAATGTTAAATAGTATTCAAAATCTATTAATGTTTTTTATGGTTTATTTATTCTTTAAAGATTAATTATTTCAGATTTTGCATGATCAATTTTGTTCCTTCTTCTGCTAAATCATTTAATGGTGCAGGATAAACTCCAAAGGCAACAATTACAAAACAGATAATGTATAATACCAATTTATCAGAACCAACTAAAGAGCCAAATGCAATGGCTGAATCTTTACGTTCACCCAACATAATACTTTGGTAACTGCGCAACATATAAACAGCTCCTAAAATAACCGTTAAGCCAGCAAAGGCAGCAGCGATTGCACTGTATTGATATACGCCATTGATTAATAAAAATTCACCTACAAATCCATTGGTTAATGGAAGCGCAACTGACCCTAACATAATGATTAAGAATAAAACTGCAAAGTTACCATTCATACTTCTGATGCCACCTAATTTATCAATATCTCGAGTGCCTGTGTGACGTAATAAAATATCAGCAATTAAAAATAAACCAACCACATTAACACCATGCGCTAACATTTGCATAACGCCACCTTGTATCCCTTGTTGCGTACAAGATAAAATACCAGCTGCAATTAATCCAACGTGAGCAATTGATGAATAAGCGATTAAACGTTTGTAATCTTTTTGAACGATTGCAATACATGAAGCATAAATAATTCCAAATACAGATAAACCAATGGCAACACCACCCCATTTTTCCATTGCTAAAGGAGTTAAAGGCAATAACCATTTTATTAAACCAAATGTTCCCATTTTTAACATGATACCAGAAAGTAACATGGTACCTTGAGTTGGAGCATTTACATAAGTATCAGGTTGCCAAGTGTGAAGAGGAAAAATTGGCATTTTAATTCCGAATGCTAAGAAGATACACCAAAACACAAATGATTGTTGATTAACATCTAACGATCTGCCCGCTTGATATAAATCAGCAATAGCCCATGATTTAATGCCAGTTTCGAAGCCTGTGTGGCTGTAAACATAAATTAAACCAACTAACATAAATAAGGAGCCTAATAACGTGTAGACAAAAAACTTAAATGTAATTGCTCCTCTGTTTTCGCCGCCCCATAATAAGCAAATAAAATAAATAGGAATTAATGCTAATTCCCAAAACACATAAAATAAAAATCCATCGTTAGCCGTAAAAACACCAACTAATGCCATTTGCATAATTAGGATTAATCCGTAAAACGAATTTGGTTTATCGTATTCGTTTTTAAATGATGATAAAATAATTAATGGAATTAAAAAGGTCGTTAATAATACCAACAATAATGATAAAGCATCTAAACCAACTGCAAAATGAATTCCTAACGATTCAACCCAAGTGCAATTTAAAACCAAATCGGCACTTGCCGGGTTATGTTTGTATTGAACAAATGCAACTAACGAAAGTGCAAATTCAATAAGTGAAAAACCTAAAGCAACATTACGGCTTGCTTTTCCTTTAGTGCCAAATACCAGTAAACCGGCAATAAGTGGTACAATAATTAATAATCCAACTAACATATTTTATTTTCCTTTTATTTTTACTTTTTAATTTCTTATTTCTATTTGTTTTAACCGTTTATATAAACGAATAAAATAAAATTAAAATAATACCCAATACCATACTGAAAATGTAAACGCCAATATGCCCCGTTTGTGCTTTACGCACTACAGAGCTAATTCCAATAACGGCACTACCTACTCCATTTACTAAACCATCAACAACTTGCTTATCAAAAAATTTATAAAACAATTCAGAAATTGCATTCAAAGGTTTCGTAATAATCATATCATAAATTTCATCAACATAATATTTATTGTAGATCACTTTTTTAATTCCTTTTAAGTTTTCATCTTTTGCTTCAGGCAAAATTTGATTTTTAATATAAACCATGTATGCAAAGAAAATAGTTGCTCCCGCTGCAACCACAGCAATTCCCATTAACATCCATTCTTTCGTGTGATTTAATACACTTGGATTTTTATGCATAATAATAGGATCTAAATGGTGGTGCATAAAGTTTGGCAAATCCCAAAACTCAGGTAATCCAATTAAACCACCAACAACTGATAAAATGGCTAATACCACTAATGGAATTGTCATACTTTTTGGCGATTCATGTAAATGATGTTCTTGCTCATGAGTTCCTCTGAACTTACGATAGAATGTTAAATACAATAAACGGAACATGTAAAATGCAGTTAACATAGATGCCAACATTCCAAAAAACCATAACATTGGACTGTGCTCATATGTGTGTGCTAAAATTTCGTCTTTTGAAAAGAAGCCAGAAAAAGGAGGAATACCACTAATAGCAATAGTACCTATCAACATAGTGATAAATGTAATTGGTAACGCTTTTTTTAAGCCACCCATTTTACGCATATCTTGTTCGCCACCCATTGCATGTATAACAGAACCAGCTCCTAAGAATAATAAAGCTTTAAAAAAGGCGTGAGTTGTAACATGGAATACTGAAGAACTATAAGCACCAACTCCTAAACCTAAAAACATTAAACCTAATTGTGATACCGTTGAATAGGCTAATACTTTTTTAATATCATTTTGAAATAAACCAATGGTAGCGGCAAACAAAGCGGTTGCTACACCAATGATGGCAACCACTTCAGAGGCTGAATCAGACATGGTGTAA
>JAYVIS010000022.1:0-17510 GCA_043769975.1 Bacteroidota bacterium | reverse complement strand
TTCTGCTCATGGAACAAATCCTGCGTCTGCAGCAATGGCTGGGATGAAAATTATAATATCAAAATGTGATGATAAAGGAAATATTGATTTTGCAGATTTAAAAGAAAAAGCAGAATTACATAAAGATAATTTATCGTGTTTAATGGTTACGTATCCATCTACGCATGGTGTGTATGAAGAATCTATTACTGAAATCACAAAACTAATTCACGATAATGGTGGTTTAGTTTATATGGATGGTGCAAATATGAATGCACAAGTTGGCTTAACATCACCAGGAAATATTGGTGCTGATGTTTGTCACTTAAACTTACATAAAACATTTGCAATTCCACATGGTGGTGGTGGACCTGGAATGGGGCCAATTGGAGTAGTTGAAAAATTAGTTCCATTTTTACCTTCACACACAATTATAAACACAAGCGGAGATAAAGGAATTACTGCAGTTTCTGCAGCGCCTTATGGTAGTGCATTAATTTTATTAATTTCTTATGGCTACATAAAAATGTTAGGTGCGGAAGGATTAAAACAAGCTACTGAAATGGCTATTTTAAATGCTAACTATATGAAAGAATTGTTACAAGACAGTTATAAAATTTTATATACAGGTAAAAACGGGCGTTGTGCGCATGAAATGATTTTAGATTGTAGCAATTTTAAAGTAGCGTCAGGTGTTGAAGTTGGCGACATGGCAAAACGTTTAATGGATTATGGTTTCCACGCTCCTACAGTTTCTTTTCCTGTGCATGATACATTAATGATTGAACCAACTGAAAGCGAAAGTAAAAATGAGTTAGATCGTTTTTGTGAAGCAATGATTTCTATCAGAAAAGAAATTAAGGAAATAGAAGATGGTAAATTTGACAAAGTAGATAACGCTATTAAAAATGCGCCTCACACTTGTAAATTAGTTGTGGCTGATAACTGGACAAAACCTTACTCTCGTCAAAAAGCAGCTTATCCATTAAATTGGGTTCGTGATAATAAATTTTGGCCAAGTGTTGCCAAAGTTGATAGTGCTTATGGTGATAGAAATTTAGTGTGTGCTTGCCCTCCAATTGAAGCTTATATGGAAGAAGCGGTTACAGCTTAATTATTTATATTTTTAAAATTTAAAAGCTCTGCAAATGCAGAGCTTTTTTTTATGAACATCATAAAACAGAATTTTCATCCAAAGAAATAGTTCCTTTATCTGCATCTATACTCGCCATTATTCCTAAGGGAACTGTCAACTTATTTTCGATATGTCCAATCATTGCGCCATAAAAAGCAGGAATGCCAAGCGGTTGAATGTGTTGCAAAATAACTTCTTGGAAAGTAAATGATTTTAAGGGTTCTTCTGCCAAACATTTAACACATTTACCAAACACTAAACCATTAATTGAATTTAAAATTCCACTCTGTTTTAATTGAGTCAACATTCTATCAATACTATAAGGCTCTTCCTTTACTTCTTCTAAAAACAAAATTTTATTCTTCCAATCAGGCAAATATGGACTACCAATAAGTGAATTAACTACCGTTAAATTTCCTCCATATAAAATACCACTTGCTTTGCCTGAATTTATAAGTGTTGATTTATTTTCAGTTAAAGGATTTTCTGGATAAATAAAAGATTTAGGCGTCATTACAACATTCGTAAATATAGATTTACAGAAATCATTCCACCCTGAATTACCAACTGGTCCATGAAATGTAACAAGACCAGTTTTAGCAGTAATTGCAATCAGCAAGGCAGTAATATCACTAAACCCAATCAATACTTTTGGATTTTTTTCAATTAAATCATAATCAATTTTATCTAAAATTCGGGCACAACCCCAGCCTCCTTTCATGCAAAAAATACCTTTCACCATTTTGTCTGCAAATAATTCATTTATTTCGTTGGCACGTAATTCATCTGTCCCAGCAAAATATCCAAATTTTTCTTTTAGTGTTTTTCCAAACACAACATTAAAACCAAAGCTTCGTAAAATACTAGCAAATACTTCTATTTGTGGTTCATCCCAAACTGCTCCAGCAGGTGAAGTTATAGCAATCGTGTCACCCGATTTTAGTGCCATAGGTTTTATTTTATCTTTAGCTACAAATGTAGTTTGTGCAACAATATCATTAGGAATTAATATACTAGCTGCAGCTAAAATACCAGTTGACCTAATAAAATTTCTACGTGAATTCATGATGACATTTTTATACTGTAAAATAAGAAAAATACAATTCACAAACAAATTCTCCACATAACATTGAAACAATGAAAATTAAATGTGAAGAACTTAAAAAAGATATTCCTTTTAATTTCTGTTACTTTGTAAAACGATGTCATTATTTATTACCTCATTAAATTCTGGAAGCAATGGTAATTGCTATTATGTTGGTAACGACAAAGAAGCAGTTTTAGTTGATGTTGGAATATCGTGCCGTGAAGTTGAAAAAAGAATGGCTCGATTAAATCTTTCACTTTTAAAAGTGAAAGCCATATTTATCTCACACGAGCATAGCGATCACATAAAAGGAGTTCAGGTCTTTTCTAAAAAACATCAAGTTCCAGTTTACATTACAGATTCTACCTTAAATAATTCCCGATTATTTTTAGAAAAAAAATTAATTAATTCCTTCATTAAATACTACCCTATTTCCATTGGAGAATTAACAATCACTGCGTTTCCAAAACGACACGATGCAGCAGATCCTTATAGTTTTATTGTAGAAGGTAATGGTATTAAAATTGGCGTATTAACTGATATTGGTTCTGCATGTAATCATGTTGAAGATAACTTCAGGCAATGCCATGCTGCATTTTTAGAAGCCAATTACGATGAACAGCTTTTGAATACTGGCAATTACCCTTACCATTTAAAAGAGCGTATTAAAAGCAATAAAGGGCATTTATCAAATTTGCAAGCTTTAGATTTATTTATAAATCATAAACATGAATCAATGAGTCATGTTATTTTATCTCATTTATCAAAGGATAATAATTGTCCAATGATTGTAAAGGATTTGTTTACAAAACATGCGCAAGAAACCAAGGTTATTGTTGCTTCTCGCTTACAAGAAACTGAGGTTTTTCATATTACCAAAAATAGAGTTGATGAAACTAAATCGCAAAAACTTCAAGCTTCTTTATTTTAATAGATTACGTGTATTATTTCATTCTGTAAATTATATTTCATAAATTTAATGGATGCACGAAGCCATACCCATTTTTACAGCACAAACTATTAAAGTCATAGATGCTCATACAATTTTACATGAGCCAATAACTTCTATTAATTTAATGGAGCGTGCCTCATTAAAATGCACAGATTTGATTTTAAAACATTACACCACAATTAAAACGTTAAAAGTGTTTTGCGGCTTAGGTAATAATGGTGGTGATGGTTTAGCAATAGCCAGGCAATTAATTAGTAAAGGGTTTAAAGTTGAAGTATACCTTATATATTATTCCGATAACTGCTCTCCTGATTTTTTAATTAATAAAGCCCAACTCGAAAAAGTAAATACTCAATGCATTCACGAAATTAAAGTAAGTGAAAATCTTCCGAAACTAAATTCAGATGATGTTGTTATTGATGCCATTTTTGGTATTGGCCTAACAAAACCATTAGTAGGTTTATCTGCCGATATTGTAAATACAATTAATGCGAGTAAGGCAAAAGTAATTTCAATAGATGTGCCATCTGGCTTATTTATTGATATTCATTCTGATTATTCAAGTTCAATTATTAAAGCTCACGATACATTAACCTTTCAATTTCCAAAGCTTAGTTTTTTGTTTGCAGAAAACGCAGTATACATAGGCAACGGACATGTTTTAGATATTGGATTAATTATTCCAAAAGAGTTATTAGAAAAGTGTGATACTTTCTATTTAACAAAAGGTGCCATTACCAAAATTTTAAAACCTAGACAAAAATTTTCGCATAAAGGAACATTTGGTCATAGCTTATTAATTGCAGGAAGTTATGGAAAAATGGGAGCAGCCATATTATCTTCAACAAGCTTATTGCGAAGTGGCGCAGGCTTATTAACAGTATGCGTGCCACATTGTGGTTATGAAATTATGCAAACTTCTGTACCTGAGGCAATGACAATTGTTAAAGGAAATGATTATTTACAATTGAGCGAATTAGATTTAAGTCTCTACTCCGCTATTGGCATTGGTCCAGGTTTAGGAACAGAGGAAGATACGCAAGATGCAGTGAAACTTATTTTAGAGCAATCAAAAAAACCATTAGTGATTGATGCAGACGCTTTAAACGCAATAAGTCATCATAAAGACTGGTTAAGTCTAATTCCTAAAAATTCTATTTTAACACCACATCCAAAAGAATTTGAACGTTTAACCAAACCTGTTTCAACTGATTTCGAAAGACATCAAATACAATTAGAATTTTCAAAAAAACACCATGTGTTTGTTATTTTAAAAGGTGCGCATACTTGTATTACAACACCTGATGGCAAAAGTTATTTTAACAGTACTGGCAATTCTGGATTAGCAAAAGGCGGAAGTGGCGATGCATTAACAGGATTGCTAACCGGGCTTTTAGCGCAAGGATATACGCCTTTTGAAGCGAGTTTAATAGGTGTTTTTACTCATGGTTTAGCTGGTGATATTACTAAGGAAGAAAAAGGAGAAATTGCGATGATACCTAGCGATATAATTTCTAACTTACCAAATGCTTTTTTGCAATTGATAACTGATTAAAATGAAAAAAATACTTTTTAAAATATCAAATTTTGGAATTAACTCTTCAACACCTACCGAAGAAATTGAACAATATAGGCTTGTAAATATTATTAGTTTTTTAGGTGTGCCAATATGTACAACGTTTGTAATTCTATTTAGTATAACTAGCTTTTATACACATGCTTTAATATTTGGTTTTGGTCTTGTTATTTTCACAATTCCCTTATACATAAACAAATGGTTTGGTTTAGCAAGTGGAAGGATTTTCATATCTATAATGGCACCAGTATTCTTTGGCTTTGTCTCAGTAATGTCAGGTAAAGATTTAGGATTTTATCTAGGTTTTTTAGTGATTGCGGTACCTCCCATAATTATTTTCCCTTCTATTAAAAAAGCAATTTTATTTGTTGTTCTTACAATTATTCTTTTAATTCTTTCAATAGTTGGCAATATGTTTATCAGCCCAATCGCTGAAATTCCTTTTGCTATGGGTATTTTTTTACTGAATTTGTTTGTTTGTTTAATTACTACAATTGCAGTTGTTTACTTTTTTAAAATAGAATTAGATGAAAGCAGAGCAATAGTTGTAGAAAAAAACAAAGAAATGACCGATAGCATTAATTATGCTAAAAAAATTCAAACCTCTTTACTAGCACATAGCGATTTTTTAAATGCTAATCTTCCCGAACACTTTATTTTATTTAAACCCAAGGACATAGTAAGCGGTGATTTTTATTGGGCTACCAAAACTAATGACTTTTTTTATTTAGCTATTTGTGATAGCACGGGACATGGTGTGCCAGGAGCTTTTATGAGTTTACTAAATATTAGTTTTTTAAATGAAGCCATCAATGAAAAAAATATTTTAGAACCAAATTTGATTTTAAATCATGTGAGACAACGTTTAATAGAAAACATGAGTGGCGCACAAGACGGCATGGATGCAATTTTATTAAAAATACCATTAAATTCTCCTATTTCGAAAATTGAATATGCGGCAGCAAACAATGCACCTATTTTAATTCGTAATCATGAAATTATAGAATTTCCGAAAGATAAAATGCCGGTTGGAAAAGGAGAAAGTTTATCTAGTTTCATTTTACATTCTATTGAGTTACAAAAAGGCGATCATTTATACTTATATACAGATGGCTTCGCTGATCAATTTGGCGGACCAAAGGGAAAGAAATTTAAATATAAAGCGCTCAATAGCTTTTTGAATGAAATTTGCAAATCATCCTCAAATGAACAACATTTATCCTTAAATAATAAATTTGAGGATTGGAAAGGCAATTTAGAGCAAATAGATGATGTTTGCATTATCGGTATCAAATTTTAAAACAACAAAATTCACCTTTATTTAAAAGGCAAATTGCTCCTCTATTATAATTATTGCTTAAGTTTGAACTTTATTTACAAATTATTGTTTACCATAATATGTCAAAGAAAGTCACAATTATCGGATCAGGTTTTTCTGGATTATCTGCCGCTTGCTACCTTGCAAAACAAGGCTGCGAAGTTACTGTTTTAGAAAAACATGATAGAGTTGGTGGAAGAGCTAGACAATTTACTAGCGAAGGTTTTACTTATGACATGGGTCCAAGTTGGTATTGGATGCCAGATATTTTTGATAAATTTTTCGCCGACTTTGGTAAAAAAGTTTCTGATTATTATATAATTGAACGTTTAACGCCGTCATATCGCATTATATATAAAGATGGCCCTCTTGATATTCCAAGTAATATTGATGAGCTATATGCGATGTTTGAGCGTATTGAAACTGGGAGTGCAGCTAAATTAAAAATATTTCTGAAAGAGGCAGAATACAAATATAATATTGGAATGCATGATTTAGTTTATAAACCAGGCTTATCCTTAACTGAATTTTTAAACATGCGTTTTTTTAGAGGTATATTTAAATTAGATGTATTTAATTCCATTGCCTCGCATATTCGAAAATCATTTACAAACCCAAAATTGATTCAATTATTAGAATTCCCTGTTTTATTTTTGGGCGCTTTACCAAAAAATACACCAGCATTATACAGTTTAATGAATTATTCGGATATGATTGGTGGTACTTGGTATCCAAAGGGTGGAATGATTAGTGTTGTTAATGGCATGCATAAATTAGCACTTGAATTAGGCGTAAAATTTGAACTTAATGTTGATGTTACTAAAATAAATATCATTGAAAATAAAGCCAAAGAAGTTGTTGCTAAAAATTCATACAATAATTTTGATGCCTTAGTATCAAGTGCAGATTATAATTTTACCGAACAAAAATTACTCGACGAAAAATACAGAAACTACTCTGCTAACTATTGGGAAACAAGAAAACTAGCGCCATCAAGTTTAATATTTTACATTGGGGTCAACAAAAAATTACCAAATTTATTACATCATACCTTATTTTTTGATGAAGATTTTGATTTACATTCCCATGAAATTTATACAGATCCAAAATGGCCAACCAACCCTTTAATTTATCTAAGCTGTACATCTCAAACAGATAATAATGTAGCTCCGGAAGGTTGTGAAAATTTAATGGTTTTAATTCCGATTGCCCCAAATCTAAAAGATGACAAAACAACCAATGACAAATATTTTGATATGGTTATTTCCAGAATCGAAAAACAAATTGGGGTTTCGTTTAAAGATAATATTTCATTTAGAAGAGATTTTGCGACAAGTGATTTTATTAAAGACTACAACTCGTTTAAAGGAAATGCTTATGGTTTAGCTAATACATTAAGTCAAACTGCAATTTTGAAACCAAAACTAATTAATAAAAAGGTAAAAAACTTGTTTTATACCGGACAATTAACAGTTCCTGGGCCAGGTGTTCCGCCGTGTTTAATATCTGGAGAGCTTGTGGCGCAGCAAGTTGGGAAGTATTTTAACAATAAATAGTTTATTCTCTAAACAATTTATGAAAGTGAGTGTTTAATCTGTATAAAATACACTGCTTTTTACTATCTTCGTAAATACAACAATGAAACAATTATTTGATAACGTTAGCATAAAAACTAGTAAACTAGTAACAAATAGCTATAGCACTTCGTTTTCGTTGGGCATCAAATTTTTACATAAGCAATTTCAAGATCCAATTTATAGTATTTATGGTTTTGTTCGTTTTGCTGATGAAATTGTAGATTCATTTCATGATTATAATAAAAAAGAATTACTCGATGAGTTCAAGGCTGAAACTTATCGATCTATTGAACGTGGTATAAGTTTAAATCCCGTTTTAAATAGCTTTCAATATGTTGTCAATAAATATGACATTGATTTAAAACTCATTGAAACATTTCTAAAAAGCATGGAAATGGATTTGGAGAAAAAAGAATATGACGCAGAAGGCTACAAAGAATACATTTTAGGAAGTGCTGAAGTAGTTGGATTAATGTGTTTGAAAGTTTTTGTAAATGGAGACCAAAAAAAATATGATGACCTTACTCCTTATGCAATGTCGCTTGGGTCAGCATTTCAAAAAATAAATTTTTTGCGTGATTTACATGCTGATTATTTAGGAATGGGGCGTGTCTATTTTCCAAATATAGAATTAACAAAATTAGATCCTATAACAAAGGCATCTCTTGAAGCGGATATTGAATTAGATTTTAATAAAGGCCTTGAAGGAATTAAATTATTGCCAAAAAATTCTCGGTTCGGTGTTTATGTAGCCTATATCTACTATAGAAAGTTATTGAATAAAATAAAATCGTTGCAGCCAGAACGAATTATGGAAGAACGAATTAGCATTCCAAATTCTCAAAAAATGGTTCTTTTTGCAAGTTCGTATGTTCGCCATAGTTTAAATTTACTTTAGTTTTTAAAAATGAAAACTAACGATTACGTCATACTTGTTGACGAACAAGATAATGAGATTGGTGTAATGGAAAAATTGAAAGCTCATGAGCAAGGTAAATTACATAGGGCATTTTCAGTATTTATTTTCAATGATAAAAACGAACTATTACTTCAACAAAGAGCAATAAATAAATACCATAGTGGTGGCTTATGGACGAACACATGCTGTTCCCACCCTAGCCCGAACGAAACCATAAAAGATGCTGCAAACAGGCGATTATATGAAGAAATGGGAATGAGTTGTGATTTAAAAATAATCAGCAATTTTATTTATAAAACCGATTTTGAAAACGGATTAATTGAGCACGAATTAGATTACATTTTAACAGGAATTTCAAATGCATCACCACAAATAAATAAAGCGGAAGTTGAAACTTATAAATGGCTACCTATTTCAGAAATTCAAAAAGATATTATTTTAAATCCAAAGCATTATACAACTTGGTTTAAAATAGCCTTGGAAAGTGGCAATATCCCAAATGTTAGTGTGAAATAAATTCACTTATGAGATTCCAACTCGATTCATTTTGCATGATTGAACTATGATCTTCTTCATACTCTTTCGAAACAACGTTTCCTTTCCAAGCCTTAATTAAATTGTATGCATGTTGTTTCGGAATCACCACATCATTTTTAGAAATAACCGCTAACATTTTTGAGTTTACCGATACAGCATATTTTTTTGAATTAAATGGATGTTTAATTAACCAAGCTATTGGAACAAATGGATATTTTTCTTGAGCTACATCAATCATACTTTCATATGGCGTAATTAACACGGTGCTTTTTATATTTCGTTGAGATGCTAGATAGGTTGCTACACCAGTGCCAATACTTCTTCCAAGAACATTTATATTTTCGGAATCTATATCTTTTCTTATTTTCAATTGATCATAAATTTCCAAGGCATCACTAAACATATTTTTTTCGGAAATTTCAACTTGACTTATTCCAAAGCCTCGATAGTTAACTAAAACAAATTTTAAATTTTTAAAATATGATTTCTTTTCCATTAAGTGAGAAACTTCTTCTACATTGCCCCCAAAATAAATTAGTAATGGCCATTTACTATTCGAACTATCTTTAGAAACATAAAGAGAAATTTTTACCTTATCATACATCATAAAAGACAAAGTATCGAAATCAGGATTGTTTTTTAATAATATAGTAACATCTGTTTTGCTTATTGGTTTAGGATGAAATAATAAATCATCTTGCTCAGCATATAAGAGTGTGCAAATGCCCAGATATATCAAAACAACAAGAACACTTGAAATTTTTAAAAACTTAATAAGCTTTTTGTTCATAGTTAAAGTTACAAAAATGAATTGAGTTTTTTATTTATATTGATAAAATATCCCACTAGCAAAAGGTGTCCAGAAACAGGCTTTTTGTCCGCAAATTTTCAAAGCACTATTTGTCCAAGTATTGCAAGTTTTAAAAAGGCTATAGCTTCCGTTTGCTTCATAAAACGCATCGTTTTTACCATAAAGTAAACTAGTTTCGATATTTAACACTTCACTATTTTCATTTAAAACAAAACTCTTTTTTATATAATTTATTAATCGGAAATATTGCGCCTTAGTAAGCTTAAACGATTTGCAAGTTTCACTTTCTTTCATATCGTTATAATAAGTTACATGTATAGCAGAATGACTTAAGCCAAATGCCGCTTTAAAAGCTGTACTAAATTTTAAATCATCCCAAGTTGGTGTTTCTAGATAGAACCCTTTATCTCCCCATCCAAATGACGTAAATTTTAGAGTAGAGTCATTTGATAATGTATGACTATAATTTAACAAAGACTTCCAATCATATTGTGGTGTCGTTGTAGGAACAACAATGTCTGTATGAACACCATTTGATAAAATGTATCCAGTTATTTCTTCTTCGGTAAAGTTTTCTTTTTCAAATGATATTCTTGAAAAAGTGAAAGCACATAGAAAGTATAATGCAATACTGAAAATAAAAAATAAAAAAAACTTTAATAATCTTCTTGTTATTAATTTCATATTTAACATGAGTACAGTTTTAATATTTATACCCAGTTAAAAATAAAGTAACCCAAGGTTTTTTTAAAACATGATTCCTTAAAAAAAGTTCAATATTAATGAAAATCGATTATTTCTTAAATTTTCATAATTTAATTTATTTAACTAATACAAAAAACCTGTCAGGTTTTTAAAACCTGACAGGTGTAAAAAAAATTAAATCGTATTTTTATTTCGCGTAAGCCGTAGCTCGCACTTCTCTAATAACAGTCACTTTAACTTGCCCAGGGTAAGTCATTTCAGTTTGTATTTTTTGTGAAATATCGAAAGCTAATTGTTCTGATTGTTTATCATCTACTTTATCAGCAGAAACTAACACACGTACTTCTCTACCTGCTTGAATAGCGTATGTTTTTTCAACACCATCATAAGCTAATGCTAATGCTTCCAAATCTTTTAAACGTTTCATGTATTGCTCTGCAACTTCACGACGAGCACCAGGACGTGCGCCACTAATTGCATCACACACTTGAACAATTGGAGCATATAATGTTAACATTTCAACTTCATCATGATGCGCACCAATTGCATTACACACTTCAGGTTTTTCTTTATACTTTTCAGCTAACTTCATCCCTAATAAAGCATGTGGTAATTCTGGTTCTTCATCAGGCACTTTACCAATATCATGTAATAAACCAGCACGTTTAGCAACCTTAGGATTTAAACCCATTTCACTTGCCATAATAGCACAAAGGTTTGCAACCTCTCTACTATGTTGTAGTAAATTTTGTCCGTAAGATGAACGGTATTTCATACGACCAACCATACGAATTAACTCTGGATGTAAACCATGAATACCTAAGTCGATACACGTACGTTTACCAGTTTCAACTATTTCATCATCAATCATTTTTTTGGTTTTCTCAACAATCTCTTCAATACGAGCTGGGTGAATACGACCATCTGTAACTAATTGATGTAATGATAAACGACAAATTTCTCTTCTTATTGAATCAAAACAAGACAACGTAATTGCATCTGGAGTATCATCAACAATTACCTCAACACCAGTTGCAGCTTCTAAAGCTCTAATGTTACGACCTTCACGACCAATAATTCTACCTTTAATTTCATCACTTTCAATATGGAAAACAGTTACTGAATTTTCAATTGCTGTTTCAGTAGCTAAGCGTTGAATAGATTGAATAATAATTTTTTTAGCTTCTTTATTGGCATTTATTTTTGCCTCATCCATTGTATCTTTAATAAAAGCCATGGCGTCAGTTTTTGCTTCAGCCTTTACACTTTCAATTAATTGGGCTTTAGCATCTTCTGCACTAAGTCCTGATACTTTTTCTAATAATTCAACTTGTTTACGGTGAGATTTTTCAATTTCTTCGCTTTTCTTTTTGTATAAATCTACTTGAGTAGCTAGATGTGTTTTTTGGCTTTCTAGTTCTTTATCCTTTTTAGTTGTTTCTTCAATTTTTTTAGATAAGTCACCTTCACGTTGTTTTGCTTTATTTTCCAAAACAATTAGTTGCTGATTTCGTTCATTAACAGACTTATCATGCTCAGCTTTTAATTGTAAAAACTTTTCTTTTGCTTGAAGGATTTTTTCTTGTTTAAAGCTTTCCGACTTTAATTCTACTTCCTTGATAAGGTTTTCTTTTTCCTTAACACTTCCTTTATTTAACTTAGAGTTTGCAATTATAAAACCGGCAACTACGCCAGCTATAAGAGCTACTGCAATAAATATAATGGCAATTGTATTCATAATTTATATAATGTTGCACTTTGTTATTACTACTAAATAGGGTTTTTTGAGGCAACTATCCAAAAATCTATTTATAAAAAAACGCACATCCAATTTGAACACTTTCAAATTAGGTGTGCGAAATTGTCCTTTTTAAAAGACTTAAATCCTATTCTTCTGTTTTCTTAATATTTATGCGATGCTGAACTAATTGTTCTTTTACATCCGAAAATACTAATTTTAGAGTGCTTAACTCATTTTCAGCTGTGTATTTATCTTTGAGTAACTCGCTTATTAATTGCAGAGAACCCATTGCCAACACATCCTTTTTATCTTTAATTCCGAATTTTTGTTCAATTTCCGAAACCTTTTTATTTATTAATTCAACTGCTTGTTTAACATTAGCTTCATCATCAGCTTTCACTATTAAAGGATAAAATCCCCCAGCTATTTCTACTTTTAAACTAACGTCGCTCATTAAACAAAGCTATCTTTTTTTAAGCACTCAACAGAGCTATACATTTATCAATTTCACGCACCAACTCATTAATTTGTTTTTTCATTACAGCTTTGTCAGAACCATCATTACTAGAACTCTTTGCTAAGATAACATTTTTTCTATGATTATCCAATTCGGATATGTCAACATTATGAGAATCAACCTGTTGCGATAATCCTGAAATACTTTCATTCATTTTTAATAGCTGATTAGCCATTTCACCTTTTTCATTCAATAAATTTAAACGTTCGTCAGTTAAGGTATCTATTTGCTTAAATAAACGGTCAATAAAGGCATCTTGCTCGTCAGATTTGGTAACAGACTTTAAACTTAAAATTTCAGCTTCATTATTTGCAATGGTAGCTGTCAAACGTGAAACTTGACTTTTTAAATCATTTACTGAACTCTCAAACGAAGTTATTTGATTTTCTAATTCAGTTTTTGCAGAATTTAAATTTTCAATAATTTCAGATTGAGAATTACTTATTTCTAAAGAAGATTTAACATGAGTTAATTCTTGATTTTTTGCCTCTAATTCCATTTTCAAAAACTCAACCTCAGTTTGTAGTGCAGAATTATTTGCGGTTAAGTTTGTCAATTCAAAGTTTTTAGAAGATAATGTTTCTTTTAAATCTGTTGCTTTTCCTTCAGAAATATTTTGCAATTCAGTTAACTCCGATTTTATTAAAACTAATTCTTCTTCTGTAATTTCTAACTTATCAGCAATTGAATCTATTTCAGAAATTAAAGAAGAGTTTTCAATTAATAATTTATTGAATTCAACCTTTTGTAATTCTAAAGCTTCTGAATGATTAGTATCTAACTCATTTTTATAAACTTCAAACGTACTTTTTTCAGCTGTTAGCGAAGTGTTTAATTCATTAACCGTATTTTCTAATTGAGCATAACAAGCAGTTAAATCCGAAATTTGAGTGTTATTTTCACTAATCACACTACTTAATTCAACTATTTGTTCGTTTTTTAAACTAATTGAATTTTCTAAATTAGAAATTTGAGCATTAAACATTACTAATTGTTCATCAGTGCTTGAAAGCTGAACTAATTTATAATTATCAAACTCTAGATTTAAGCTATTAAATGAATCAATTTGATTGCTTAACTCTTTTGTTTTTATCGCTAATTCATTTGTGAAATTTTCAATTTGAGTATTTTGGCCATCGATATGATAAACCATTTCTCTAATTTTTTCTTTAAAATGTTCGTTTTCAGTTAACAAACCACTTAAATCTTCCGTTAATTTAGAAGTTTGAGAAGTTGAATGTATAACGGTATTCGACAATCTATTTTCATATTCAGATTTTAAACTTTCAATAACACTTTCCGAATTTGAAACAACAACTGCCAATTCATTTTGGTGTGTAACAGATAATTCATTTTCCTTTTCAGTAAATAAATTATTTAAACTTTCAATTTTAGAAGTTAGTTCAATTTCAAAATTTGATTTTTGCTGCTCAAGCGAATTGTTTAGTTCAGCTATTTGAGAATCATACGAATTTACAAGCTCACTTTTTTGTTGTTCCCACTGATGAATTAACCCGCTAATTTTTAACTCATAGTTTTCTGTTAATGAAGAAATAGATTCAGCACTTGAAGAAGTTAATCGTTCTATTTCAGTGTTTGATTCTGATTTTAAATTTTCAATTTTACTTGTGAACTCATTAGTTAAACTGTCAAGTTTAGCTTCATATGAAGAAATGGTTTCTTGTTGGGAAATGTTGTATGAATTAGTAAGATCAGAAATTTTTGATTCTAATTCACTGCGCATTCCATTTTGTTGGTAGGATGAATTTGATTTTAATTCTTGTAATTGATTTTCATAAGATAATTTCAAATCTGAAACTTCTTGATTAGAAATTAACTTAATCTCTTCAATTTTAATTTCATATTCTGAAGAAATAGAAAGTAATTGATTTTCTAAACTTTCAATTTTTGAAAGTAAACCATTTATTTCTTCCTGTTTTTCATTTAACTGCTCGCGAATTGTGTTTCTTAAATCTTTAAATGAAGAAACCTCTCCTTTAAAGTTAGTATTATCGCGTTCCATAACAACTAATTTAGTGTTAAGCACGTCGATTGAAACTTGTAAACGTTTACAATCTTCGTCACGTTGTATCAATTGATTTCGATAGTCACTTAATGAACGTTTAATTTCATTATATTCCTTTCTCAGCGCGATATCGCTTTCTAATACTTGTTGCAATTCAGATTTTATACTTTCTACATTCATGTTTTATTATTTTTCAACTGAAATATTTAATCGATAAATACTATTAAAAAGCATTTAAAAATAAACAGTTTGTTGTTGGTTAAAAATAAGTTATTACAAAACTCAATTTACTTAACACATTAACTTTACATTAACAACTAGTTGTTAATTAACTTTTTACAATTTAACCTTAAAGTAATGCTTAAACTAAAACTACATTTTCTTACAATTTTCATAAGCTTTACTTCATCTATCTATTCGCAAAAAACAAATACTGAATACATTTATCCTTTAGACAGAGAGCCCAATATAACAGGTAATTATGGGGAAATAAGGCCAAATCATTTTCATGTTGGACTAGATTTCAGCACAGATCCTGTTCTTAATTTACCTATCAAAAATGTGTATGACGGTTATGTAAGTCGTATAAAAATTAGTTCTGTCGGGTATGGAAAAGTGATATATATCACTCATCCAAATGGGTATGTTTCCGTTTATGCGCATCAAAAAAATTATGCACCAAAAATTGAAAACTATGTTAAACAAAAACAAATTGCTCAACAAAAAAATGAAATAGAATTATTATTAAACCCTAATGAATTAAAGGTTAAGCAAGGAGAAATAATTGGTTACACTGGAAATTCAGGAAGCTCCACTGGCCCACATCTACACTTTGAAATAAGAGAAGAAAAATCAGAAATTCCAATTAATCCATTATTGATTTACAATATAAAAGACGATGTAAAACCACAAATCACACATCTTGGAATATATAGTGCAAGTGATACAACGGACATTAAAAAAATTAAAATAGTGCCTGTAAAATTTACTAATGGCAAATTAAGTATTGCAAGTAATTCGGTTATTCTAAATGAAAATAATATTGTGTTAGCTTATTCTGGCTACGATCAGGCAAATGCAAGTTTAAATAAAAATAATATTTATGAAGTGAAATTAAGTTTAGATAACGAGCTAATCTATCATCATCAACTCAACTCGATAAGTTTCGAACATGCACGTTACGTAAATATTTTTGCCGAAAAAGAAGATGGCGTTAAATTTCAAAAATGTTACACGCCAACCTGTTTCAATATTAGTATCTATAAAAAATTAATAAATAACGGAAAAATTGAACTAAAGGATACGCTATATCATAAGCTATCACTAGAAGTTTTTGATGAAAAAGGTAATAATTCGAATCTCACTTTTTATGTAAAAACAAAACAAATCAAAGCCTACAAACAAAACACAATTCATTATAATACCTTTTGTAATAAAGACTTCAATCTAATAAAAGAAGATTTAGAGATTAGCATTAAAGCCGGCTCTCTTAGCCAAAACATATTATTGAATGGCTATATTGATAAACTTGGTAATATCAGAATCGGTAATAAAAACGAAATTCTAATTCAACCATTTACTATGAAAGTAAAAATTCCTAATCCTATAAAAGGAAAAGAAAATAAATTGGTTTTAATAAATGAAACTAATTGTTTAGCCTCAAGCTTTGAAAACGGATGGTTAAAAGCTGATTCGAAATTATTTGGCGTATATAGTTACAGCTATGACACTTTACCACCTGTTATCACGCTTATCAAAACTAAAATTAAAAAAGGCAAGTCTCAATATCAAAGCAACATTAGTTTTAAAGTTTCTGACAAACTAAGCGGAATAAAAGATTATAACTTATATGTAAATGGCACATGGAGTATTGCAGAGTATGATGCCAAAACATCAACAATAACCTGTTATTTTAATGAACAAACTCAAAAAGGAAAAATTGCTATAAAATTAGAAGTAAAAGATAAAGTGGAAAATATATCAAAGTTTGAATTAATAACAGAACGATAAAATTTATTCTCTTAACTATTTAATCAAAATTTATTTCGTCAATATCGCGCTTATCTTTTTTAGTTGGCCTTCCAGTTCCTTTATCGCGTTTAATATTAGGAACAAAAAAAAGAGACTCTAATTTTACCACTTTATCAATTGGCGGGCTTTTATCTAAATAATGTTTTTGAGCAATTTCAAAACTTTGACGATTTTCAATAAGAGCAGTTACTTCTATTATTTTTTTTACACCACCGCTATATGAGATGGTGTATTCATCTCCAATTTTTACATTTCGAGATGCCTTTACTGCTTCGCCATTTAACTTAACCTTATTGTTTTTTATTGAACTACTTGCCAATGAGCGAGATTTATACATCCGTATAGCCCACAAATAACAATCTAATCTTACTGCTTCAAGCATAATTCCTATCCAAGTTACAATCTATTTTTTACTCAAATTTAATAATGTTTCCTTAGCACGAGTACTATAAAATCCCTTATTTTCAATAATCGAGTTTAGTATCGTGGCTCCCTTTTCTTTTTCATTTGTAGAAATATAGCAAAGAGCTTGATAAAACTCAGATTCTTGATGGAATACATTATTCTCATTATCCAAATTCTTACTAAAAAAATTACTA
>JAYVIS010000021.1:0-7717 GCA_043769975.1 Bacteroidota bacterium | reverse complement strand
GATTTTTTAACAATTTTATGATGATGATGACGATTACTACCATATTTTACTGACCTTTCATCTGGTTTTTGATTTTTATTTTGATATTTCTCCACAATGCTAATGATTATATAAGCAGAAATGCCAAATCCAAGTATTCCACCAATAATGATGTATCCTATGTTTGCCTCCCTAAATAAACTATTTGTGGCGTTTTTTTGCGCTTTATTTTGCACTTGTGCATTTGAAGCAATGTAAATAAGCAATAATAGGATTAACCCTACTATTCTTTTAGTTTCGAATATTTGATTTGATTTTGTCATAACACATATATTATAAGGTTTATATAAATTTCGAATCGGTTGTTATGGTTTACGACAGGAATTCTACAAAGTTGTGCTGATAAAAGTTTTGTATTTAAAAAAAAAAGCCTATATTTGTTCTCGAAAATAATATTAAAAGATGAGGGACAAATTAAAGTCCCTTTTTTATTGTAGTAAAATGATTAAAAAACAAACAATTATAGATCTAATCGAGACCCATTTTGAAGGCTCTGATAAGTTTATTGTGGATGTGAAAATTTTGACCGGTAACAAAATTGAAATCTATATTGATGCGCCAAAACATATATTGATTGCCGATTGTGTTGAATTGAGTCGATTTGTAGAAAGTAATTTAGATAGAGAAAAAGAAGATTTTGAATTACAAGTTTCATCACCTGGAGCAACTGAATCTTTTAAAGTGCTGGAACAATATAAAAAGTATAAAGAAACAAAAGTTACTGTTAAAACTAAAGATGGCGGTAAGCACGAAGGAATAATAAAAGATGTAACCCAAGACGATTTTGTGTTGGAAGAAACAAGACGAGAGAAAAAAACTTTGGGTAAAGGAAATCATACCGTTATCGAAAATATAACAATAGAATATAAAAACGTAAAAGAAACAAAATCAGTATTACCATTTTAACAAAAAAAAAAACAATGGAAAGTGTAAATTTAATTGAATCGTTCTCACTATTTAAGGAAGACAAAAACATTGATCGTGCTACTTTAATGAGCATTATTGAAGATGTGTTTAGAGCCATGCTTATCAAAAAATACGGAACTGATAAAAATTTTGATATTATCGTAAATCCAGATAAAGGAGATATTGAAATATATAAAAACAGAACAATTGTAGATGACGAGTTTGCTGAAGATAGTTTTGATTACGATGAAAATAAACACATTAGTTTAACTGATGCTCATAAAATTGAACCAGATTTCGAAATTGGAGAAGAGGTTACTGAACTTGTAAAATTAGATGAGATTGGACGTCGTAATGTATTATCAGTTCGTCAAAATTTGGTTCAAAAAATTCTTGAATTAGAAAAAACAAATATTTTTAATAAATATAAAGAACGTATCGGCGATATTATTAACGCTGAAGTTTATCAAGTTTGGAAAAAAGAAATCATGTTACTTGATGATGAAGGAAACGAATTATTATTACCTAAAACTGAACAAATACCATCAGACTTCTTTAAAAAAGGCGATTCAGTAAAAGCAGTAGTATATAAAGTAGAATTAAAAAATGGTACACCTTCAGTAATCATGTCTCGTACTGCTCCTTCTTTCTTAGAGCGTTTATTTGAAATGGAAGTGCCTGAAGTATTTGATGGTTTAATTACTATTAAGAAAATTGTTCGCGAACCGGGTGAAAGAGCAAAAGTTGCTGTTGAATCTTATGACGACCGTATTGACCCAGTTGGAGCATGTGTTGGAATGAAAGGTTCTCGTATTCATGGAATTGTTCGTGAGTTAAAAAATGAAAATATTGATGTAATTAATTACACAACAAATATTCCTTTATTAATACAACGTTCATTAAGTCCTGCAAAAGTTACTTCGGTTAAATTAAATGAAGAAACTATGCGTGCTGAAGTGTTTTTAAAACCTGATCAAATATCTTTAGCAATTGGTAAAGGTGGATTTAATATTAAATTAGCTGGAAAATTAACTGGATATGAAATTGATGTTTATAGAGATAGCGAAGAAACTGCTGTTGATATTGATGACGTTGATTTGATAGAATTTTCTGATGAGATTGAAGAATCAGTTATTGCAAAATTACAATCAGTTGGTTGCGACACTGCAAAATCTGTTTTAGAATTAGATGCTGAGGAATTAGCAAGAAGAACTGGTTTAGCAATTGAAATAATTGAAGATGTTAAACAAGTTCTACAATCAGAATTTGAAGATTAATTAATTGTTATGCCTTAAAAATTTAGCTTTATTTTTTAAAATAAAAAAGCACATTTGAATTACATAAAAGACAAGGAAATAAATAATATGTCAGAAGAAAAACAAATGCGACTTAGTAAAGTAGCAAAAGAATTTAATTTATCGTTAGGTAAAATAACCGAATTCTTAGCTACTAAAGGTCGTTCGGTAGAAAATAATCCCAATGCGAAAATTGGTGACGAAGATTATTCTTTATTATCTAAAGAATTTTCGGGAGATAAATCTGCCAAAGAAGAAGCTCAGCATATTGGCACTAATGTGTTAAAAATAAAACGAGAATCAATTGTTTTGGAAGACCCAAAAGTGATTAGAGCTCGTGAAGAAGAGCAGAAACAAAAAGAAGCTGCAACTAATGCGGCTTTGAAACTTGCCGAAGAAAAAGCAAAAGAAGAAGCGAAAGCAGCTGCAAAAAAAGCATTGGAAATTCCTATTACTCCTGTTGCAGAAACAACAGATGTTAAAGAGAGTAATACTACAATTACAGGCCCAAAAGTTTTAGGAACTGTTGATTTATCTGCTATAAATTCGAAAACAAAACCAGATAAAAAAACTAAAAAAGAAAAAGATGCTGAAATAAAAGCGGAAGAAGAAAAAGTTTTAGCAGCAAAGGAAAAAAAGAAAGTTCAAGAAGTTGTTGTTAAAGCTCCAATTGTTGAAACACCAATCGTTGTAGTACCTGAAGTAGTTGAAGAAGTAAAAGAAGTTTTTCACGAAACGGTTTATCAAAAGTTGGAAGGTCCAAAAATTATGGGTAAGATTGAATTACCTACAGTTAAAGTACCTCAAAAAGGAGTTCCCCCTGTTGGATCAGCTGCAGATAAGAAAAAACGTAAACGCATCCGTAAAGGAGGCATGAGTCAAGAAGAAATTAAAAAAGTTGGAACTGAACAAGCGCAAATTGCTAAAGATAGAGCTAAAGAAAAATATGGCGATCCGAAAGCAAAACGTAATCCAACAGCTCGCGAAGCACGTCCAGCATTAACAGACATAGAAATTCAAGCACAAATAAAAGAAACGTTAGCACGTTTAAGCAATAAAGGATCTAAATCAAAAACATCAAAATACCGCAGAGATAAACGTGATGATGTAAGAGAAAAAATGGCTGATGAACAAGAAGCATCAGACTTAGAAAAGAAAACTTTAAAAGTAACTGAATTCGTTTCTGCAAATCAGTTAGCACAAATGATGAACGTTTCTGTAACTCAAATTATTTCTACTTGCATGAGTTTAGGAATGTTTGTTTCGATTAATCAACGTTTAGATGCTGAAACTTTAGCAATTGTTGCTGAAGAATTTGGATTTAAAACAGAATTTGTAAGTGTTGAAGTACAAGAAGCTATTGAAGAACAAGAAATAGAAAACCCTGAAGATTTAATTGAGCGTCCAGCAATTGTTACTATCATGGGTCACGTTGATCATGGTAAAACATCATTGTTAGATTATATTAGAAAATCAAATGTAATTGCTGGTGAAGCAGGAGGAATTACACAACACATTGGTAGTTACAATGTAAAAATGGAAAGTGGAAAATCTATCACATTCTTAGATACACCAGGTCATGAGGCTTTTACAGCCATGCGTGCACGTGGAGCAAAAGTAACGGATATCGTAATTATTGTTGTTGCTGCAGATGATAGCGTGATGCCACAAACAAAAGAGGCAATCAATCATGCACAAGCTGCTGGCGTACCAATGATTATTGCAATTAACAAAATTGATAAGCCTGGAGCAAATCCTGATAAAATACGTGAAGCATTATCTGCAATGAATATTTTAGTAGAAGAATGGGGCGGAAAAGTTCAGTGTCAAGAAATCTCAGCTAAAATGGGCAAAAACATTGATTTGTTATTAGAGAAGATTGTTTTAGAAGCTGAAATTTTAGAATTAAAAGCAAATCCAAAAGCTAAAGCTTCTGGTTCTGTTATTGAGGCAAAATTAGATAAAGGAAGAGGACATGTTGTAGATATTATTGTTCAAAAAGGAACAATGCGTGTTGGAGATATTGTTGTAGCTGGTTGCCATAGTGGTAGAGTAAAAGCAATGACAAATGAACATGGTGTAAATGTAAAAGAAGCTGGCCCTTCAATGCCAGTTCAATTATTAGGATTAAATGGAGCACCAACAGCTGGTGATAAATTTAATGTTATGAGCGATGAACGTGAAGCACGTGAATTAGCAAATAAACGTTTACAATTACAACGTGAGCAAGGTATTAGAACACAAAAACATATTACATTAGATGAAATTGGTCGTCGTTTAGCGATTGGTGACTTTAAAGAATTAAATGTAATTGTTAAAGGTGATGTGGATGGTTCTATTGAAGCATTATCTGATTCATTATTAAAACTATCTACTGAAAAAATTCAAATCAACATTATTCATAAATCAGTTGGAGCAATCAGCGAAACAGATGTTATGTTAGCGAGTGCATCAAATGCAATCATTGTTGGCTTCCAAGTTCGTCCTTCGGTTACTGCTCGTAAATTAGCGGAAGTTGAAGAAATTGACATTCGTTTATATTCTATTATTTACGATGCAATTAATGAAATTAAAGCAGCTATGGAAGGAATGCTTGCTCCTGAATTTGAAGAGAAAACTGTTTGTAATATTATTATACGTGAAGTGTTTAATATTACTAAAGTTGGAACCATTGCAGGTTGTTATGTATTAGATGGTAAAGTAATGCGTAACACTAAAATCAGGGTCATACGTGATGGCATCGTTTTATTTACTGGTGGCTTAGGTTCATTGAAACGCTTTAAGGATGATGTAAAAGAAGTAACTGCAAACTACGAATGTGGTTTAAACATTGATGGCTTTAATGATATTAAAGTTGATGATATTATTGAAGGTTATGATTTAGTGGAGATCAAAGCAAAACTGTAATTAGTTTTTAGTGTTGAATGTTTAGTTGCTAATAAAATGGCTATGTATTCAAAACTAATAACAATAAATTAAGCACTAATAAAAACGGGGGATTAGCTCATTTGGCTAGAGCGCTTCGCTGGCAGTGAAGAGGTGATCGGTTCGAATCCGATATTCTCCACAATAAAAAAAGTGTAGAAACTTATTTTCTACACTTTTTTTATTGTCGGCAAACTTGCTTTATTATCAGTAACTATTAGTTTAAATAGCGTCTTAATATCCATGCAATTGTTTCATGTTGTTCCATTAAACCTGTTAAATAATCAGCAGTTCCAGCGTCATTATTTTTTATTGCACATTCATTTATGTTTTCGCGTAGTTCAATAATAATAGATTCATGGTCTTTTAATAATTCTTTAATCATATCCTTTGGAGATTCATATTTCCCTGGATGTTCTTTAATGGTCGCAAGTTTTGAAAACTCACTCATTGTTCCAATTGTCTTATGCCCAAGTTTTCCAATTCGTTCTGCGATTTCATCAATCGATTCTTCTAACTGCTGATAATGATTTTGAAACAATTTATGAAGTTCCATAAAGCTTTCGCCTGTTACATTCCAATGTGATTTTCTTGTCTTTACATAAAGAGTCATTTCATTTGACAAAATAGTTGACAAAATTGCTGAGGAATTTTTTAATTCTTTTTCGGTAATACCAATATTAGGTTTCATGTTATGCTATTTTTTTGATTTTATTTATTTATTTATTGAGAAGAAATTAATTTACCAGATTGGATGATTGTATTTTTATAAAATAATTTATAAAAATAAATGCCTCTTGGCAAATTAGTTGTTTCTAGTGTTGTTGTTTCTTTAGTTAAAATTGTAGATAAAACAGTTTTACCCAAAGTATTATACATCTTTAATTCAACTTTATTGATTTGAGATAAATCATTTAGAGAAATAGTTATAGACTCAAGGAATGGATTTGGATATAAAGAAATCAAACTGTTTTTGTTACTAGCATTTGCAATACCAGTTGCTAAGCAACTAGTTGGAATATTAACGACAACAGAATCCGTTACTAAAGTTCCAGTTGTAGTGAAAACCCTACCATCAACCTTAACACCTTTTTTTATATCAACAGCAGCATTATTACAAACAACTGTTCCTTTAAAAATTGAATATTTATTTATGCTCACAGCACCATCAACTTTCCAGAATACATTTTTTGCTTGTGTTCCATTAATTAATTTCACTTTTGAATTTGTGCTCGTATAAAGTGCGCCATTTATTTGAATTACAAATACGGCATTAGTATTACCTAAAGCATCAAGATATAACGTATCTGTAAATACTGTCGCAGCATTCATAAGATAAGTATGAGGTGTTAAAACTAAATTGTTTCCAAATTGTGCAGGATATAATAATTCGATATCACTAGCTAAACCATTTAAATAAGTATATACATTTCCTAAATCAGTAACACATAATGCAGTTGAAACATCAGGAATCGGATGTATGGTGCCAGTTACATTTAATGCATTAAACCCAGTAGTTAATCCAACATTAGTTCCAATATCACCAATAACAGTGGTTGTATTAGTATTTGTAACAGATCCATCAGAAGAGAAAATAGCATAACAAGCAGTTGATGCCAAATTAGGTGCTGCAGGACCGTTTAGTATTGGACTTCCACAACCAATAGGTGTTTTTCCTAGCACGCCGTTAATTGTAATAGCTCCATTTGTTGACAAAGCCCTTCCTTCTAAAGTATCACCAACACTCATGTTAATGGCTGCATTATTTGCAACAACAGTGCCTCTCATTGTAGTTCCTGGAGACATACTTACTAATCCTTCAACTTTCCAGAATACATTACATGCCTTTGCTCCATTAACTAATTTTATTTTAGATGATGTATTTGTTGAAAGCGCACCTTGAATTTGAAAAATGAAAACGGCACTTGTATTACCAAGAGCATCTAATGTAAGATCTAAATTCAACGTTGCTGAACTTGAAATGGAATAAACTCCAGCAGTTAACACTTGACCATTACCCAGTAGTGGTGCAGGAAAAAAAGTTGGTATTACATTATTCAATTGATTATATGCAATTAATAAATCTATAGAACCTTGAGCACTTGCAGCATCATTTTGATGCATGCTTCCATTTACATTTCCAAAGCCAGAATTAAGTCCACTATTTGTACCAACATTTCCTGTAAGATGGGAAACACCAGTGTTACTCATTGCGCCGTTTGTTGTAAATAATACAAAATTGGAAACAGTACCTAAGTTAATAGCTTGTCCGAAGTTTGCATTTGGGATTAAAAACAGAATGCCTGCAGATAATGCGTTTAGTAATTTTATTTTCATGATATTTTTTTTGAGATTTTATTAAGTCAAAGATGATTAAACTAAATAAAAAATATCTTACAGAAATTTTAAAAAAAGTTACATCATTCACATGTTGAACTGAACTAATATTTTTGGAAATAGATTCTGATATGAAAAAACATATCAGAATCTATTTTCACAGTTAGTTATTAGAAATAAGCTTGCCTGATTGCAAAACTACATTATTAGAAATA
>JAYVIS010000020.1:0-39301 GCA_043769975.1 Bacteroidota bacterium | reverse complement strand
TTTCTACCGAAATATTACTAACAAAGCTATAATTTTATTAGACATTTGCAAAGCAAAAATAAACGTCTTTCGCGGGAGCGACTGCTTTTGCAAATGCCGGAGCCGAATGCCCAAATGGGATTTAGGTTGTGTTAGCTGCCGCACTATTATTTCAAGTGTTTTATAAACGTATTTAAATAATTGCTGTCATACTCTATATTCGAAATGTCTTTATACGGCGTTGTCGTTGTAAAATTGTCGACTTTACCATTAATGTCAAAGTAAAATATTGAAACACTTTCTTTATTAACCCTAGCAATTTCACCAATACAAAAATTACTTTCGCCTTCAAAAACGTCTTCAACTATAACAAACTTATATTTTTTCTTGATTGCTCTGAATATTTCCACATAACTTTCCAATGTGATTTTCTCAAAGACTAGCGAGTTGTCTACAAGTTTTTCTAATTTAAGAATTCTAGTAAAACTCTTTTGCTTTTTGTCATATTTAATTTTGCTTAATTTATTTAATGGAATTATAATTAAGCTTTTTGGATTAAAATCTACAAACTCTCTGATTAAGATAAATTCTTTAGAAATGTCTAGCACAAAACCGTCAATGTATTTCTCAACATTGTCTACAGTTATATAAAAACGCCCAAGGTTTTTCTTGTCTTTTAGTGTTTTGATTTTATTTTGTGTTTCTGTCATAGTGTTGCAGCTAACTTATCGGTAAGAGTCATAAAGGTAATCTAATTGTAGTATTTGGTATTATTGGATTACCTTATGTCACTTAATTAGTTTTTATAAATCTACTAATTTTATACCAATTGCTGCACAAAATCATAACCTAACATTTGATGTATAAATTTTGTAAGCAAATATAAATATGATTGAAGTAAAAAATTGCGTTAAGGATTGAAGTGGAAATCCTTTTTGAGGAACGAAAAAAGATTGAAACGGAAAGCCTGGCCGAAGGCAACGCCCTAATCCTATGTACATTTATAACATTTAATAACTCCCAAAATCTTCTTTTTAAAATTGAGGCTTAAGCTTTTAAAGTAATATAAAACTAAGCAGAATAGCCTATCTACAATAAAAAATAATTTTTATTTTTTATTTAATAGAGTCTTTTGGAATACATATACTCTTCAAAAATTTTTCCGGATTACTTTTAAAAGTCTCTCTACATTCATATGAATCAAAATAATAATTCTGCCCTTTATATTTAAGGTCATATGATTCTGCTTTATTTAATGTCAACCCACAAACATGGTCAATTGTTGTCATATCTGGAGTGCATTGAGAAAGCAGGAATTTTTGAGGATTCAATTTAAATGCTGCTCTGCTGCCGTATGAACTAAAGTAATATTTTTTACCAGCGTACGTCCAATCATACGATTCAGATTTATCAACTTTCTTTCCTGAAACAGGATCAATAAGAACTTCTTTTGCATTTGATTGAGCCATTACTGAAGACGATACAATGACACATAACAAAACAACACTTTTTTTTAATAGATAAATATTCATTGTATTTGCATTTAAATTTAAAATGAATTTCATACTATAATTTTACAAAAATTATGAGTTTTATCAATAATGGCTATGATTATTCTCATATTACATTTTTCAGAGGGCTTTTCATTTGTTTCAAAAATAGTAACTTGACGATCGATTGTTATTAATAGTAGAAAATCATAACCTAACATCTGATGGTTAAACTTCGTAACTAAATATAAATATGATTGAAGTAAAATATAGCGTTAAGGATTGAAGTGGAAATCCTTTTTGAGGAACGAAAAAAGATTGCAACGGAAAGCCTGGCCGAAGGCAACGCCCATAATATTCAAATTAAAAAAGCCTGCTTAAATTAATTAGCAGGCTTTAAATAAATTTTATTACTCTTAAAAAATCTTAAGCATCAATTTTTGCGTATTTAGCGTTTTGTTCAATAAACGCACGACGTGGCGGAACTTCGTCGCCCATTAGCATTGCAAAAACACGATCAGCTTCTGCAGCGCTATCAATAGTTACTTGACGAAGTGTACGCGTTGTAGGGTCTAAAGTTGTTTCCCATAATTGGTCAGCATTCATTTCTCCTAAACCTTTATAGCGTTGTACGTGAACTGTTTCTGGTTTATCACCACCAATTTCTTTTATAGCAATTGCACGGTCATCTTCATTCCAACAGTATTTAGATTCTTTACCTTTTTTAACTTGGTATAATGGAGGAGCAGCAATATAAATATGACCTTTCTCAATTAACTCTTTCATGTGACGGAAAAAGAAAGTTAAAATCAATGTTGTAATATGCGAACCATCTACATCGGCATCACACATTATCACTACTTTATGGTAACGTAATTTATCAATATTTAAAGCTCTGTCGTCTTCTTTAGTTCCTCTAAATACACCAAGTGCAGTAAATATATTTTTAATCTCTTGGTTCTCATAAATTTGATATTCCATTGCTTTTTCAACATTCAAAATTTTACCACGTAAAGGCAAAATTGCTTGAATGTCTCTGTTACGACCTTGTTTGGCTGTTCCACCGGCCGAATCCCCTTCCACTAAAAATAATTCGCAAGCTAAAGGATCACTGTTTGCACAATCGGCTAACTTACCTGGTAAACCTGAACCAGACATGACTGATTTACGTTGAACCATTTCGCGTGCCTTACGAGCAGCATGACGAGCTGTTGCAGCTAAAACTACTTTATCTACAATTAAACGCGCTTGTTTAGGATTTTCTTCTAAATAATTTGTTAAGGCTTCACTAATTGCTTGATCAACTGCTCCTGTAACTTCACTATTTCCTAATTTTGTTTTTGTTTGTCCTTCAAATTGTGGTTCTTGAACTTTAACAGAAACAATTGCAGTTAAACCTTCGCGAAAGTCATCACCATTAATTTCGAATTTTACTTTTGATAATAATCCGTTTTTATCCGCATAACTTTTTAGAGTACGCGTTAAACCTCTTCTAAAACCAGCTAAATGAGTTCCACCTTCGTGTGTATTAATATTGTTTACATAACTTTGAATACACTCACTATACGAATGATTGTAAAGCATTGCAACCTCAACTGGAATGCCTGATTTTTCTCCTTCGATGTAAATAACATCATCCATCAACTTCTCTTTTCCGCCATCAATATATTGTACAAATTCTTTTAAGCCACCATCGCTATGAAATGTTTCGCTAAACGAAACACCATTTTCATCTTTATTACGATCATCATTTAAAATAATAGTAATACCTCTATTTAAAAACGCTAATTCGCGCATACGATTTGCAAGCGTTGCAAAATTATATTCGCCAGTTGTAAATATGCTTAAATCGGGTGTAAAGGTAACCGTAGTTCCTCTTAATGTTGTATCACCAACAACCTTTGCAGGATAAACAGGAATACCTTTTCTGAATTCTTGCATGGTGATTTTACCATCACGGTGTACTTCAGCAATTAACGGATCAGATAATGCGTTTACACAACTTACACCTACTCCATGCAAGCCACCAGATACTTTATAAGTGTCTTTATCAAATTTTCCACCTGCGTGCAAAACTGTCATAACAACTTCTAAAGCACTCACTCCTAATTTAGGATGAATGCCTGTAGGGATACCACGACCGTCATCTTGAACACGAATAGAGTTATTTTCTAAAATAGTTACAATAATATCCTTACAGTGGCCAGCTAAAGCCTCGTCGATTGAATTATCTACAACCTCATAAACTAAATGGTGCAAACCTTTAAAACCAATATCACCAATATACATGGCTGGTCTTTTTCTTACTGCTTCTAATCCTTCTAAAACTTGTATGTTATCGGCCCCGTAATTTGCTTTGTCGGTTGTGGTATTTTCTTCCATAAATGATTAATCTTTATTTTTTTGATTATTCTTTAAATATATCGATTTTAAAGGGATTTTGGCAATATTTATTTCTTTCATTTTACTAACAAATGTTAATAAAAATCAACGTGTTTTATAGTTATTTTTTACCCAAAATTTGCTTAAATGATTCTTATTAGTTTTAGATTTAAACCCGATAAACTGCCCTTTGTTTTTCCCGCAAAAAAACAGTAAATAATACTACTTTTGAATTACTAAATAAAACGTTATGACAGATATTTTTACAACCGAAGCATTATTGAGTTTAATACCATTAACCTTAATGGAAATTTTATTGGGCATTGATAATGTGATTTTTGTATCCATTATCCTTAGTCGTTTAAACGTAAATGAAACGAAAAAAGCGGGCGTTATTTGGATGATAACAGGCATTTTTATGCGATTATTGTTTTTATTTATTTTGGGATATTTAATAAAAGGGGATCAAGAACTATTTAAATTATTTAGTCATTCGGTAGCGCTTAAAGATATTATTATGCTTGCTGGAGGTTTGTTTCTGCTGGTAAATTCAACCTTAGAAATACATAATAAATTAGAAGGTGAAGACCCGGATGAAGAATTAAAAAAATCAAATAAAAAACAAGTAACCTTTAAAGCTATTATTATTCAAATGATTTTAGTTGATATGGTTTTTAGTATTGATGGCATTGTAACAGCAATAGGTATGGCTAACAATATTTTTATCATGATGATTGCTGTTATCATTAGTATGGCAATTATGTTTTATTTTGCTCCAAAAATTTCAGCATTTATTCACAAGCATCCTACGTTTAAAATATTAGCACTTTCTTTTTTAGTATTAATTGCTGTTTTACTTGTGATAGAAGGAATACATGTTGATGAAGTAGAAGTGCCGAAAGGATACATATACTTCGCAATGGCGTTTTCGTTTGCCGTAGAGCTAGTTAATTTAAAAATACGCAAGAAAACAAATCCTGTTGAATTACGATCGCCAACACTTAATGAGGAAGAAAACAAATAATTAAGGTTTTCTTTTACAATTTGATTCCAATTACTGTAACATCATCTACCTGTTCTAAATTACCTTGCCAATCAGTAAATGCAGTATCTAAATGTTTTGATTGCTCCTTAATAGGTAAATGACTTATAGAAATTAATGTTTGTTTTAATTGTTTGGTCATGAATTTCTTTCCTTTTTCGCCACCAAACTGATCAGCATAACCATCGGTATAAAGATAAATCATATCACCTTTTTTAGCAATCACCTCTTTTTGAGTAAATGGTTTCATGTTAGAATAAAAAGCAACCGGTTGTTTATCACCTTTAAAATCGATCATCTTAGCTTCTTGATGTTGTTCAGTAACAATATACAATCCGCTATTAGCTCCCGAGAAAAGGATTTTAACATCATCAGAATCAGGATTTTTAAAAATCGAAATTAAGGCTATATCCATTCCGTCTTTTCCTCCAGACTCTGATTTATCTGGATTAAGGGCATTAATAATATTTTTCCTTAACTCCTCTAATATTTCTGCAGGGTCTAAAATAGTTTTTGATCGAGAAATTTCATTTAAGATGCTAATTCCAATCAAACTCATGAAGGCACCAGGAATACCGTGTCCAGTGCAATCAGAACAAACAATGATTGTTCTGTCTGGCAAATCAAACGCCAAATAAAAATCTCCACTTACAATATCACGCGGTTTAAATAAAATAAAATGTTCGTTTAAGGCATTACTAATTATTTTATCTGAAGTTAAAAAACTTTGCTGAATGCGTTTTGCATAATTTATACTATCCGTAATGTTTCGATTTTTTTCCGCAATCTCAATATTAGCAAATTGCAATTCTCCATTTTTTTCTTCAATAATCTCGTTCTGCTTAAGAATTTTATTATTTGCTGACCTAATTTTTATATAAGAGTAAATACCGCTCAAAACAATGATAGCAATGATTGAGTAAAACCACCACGTTCTCCAAAAAGGAGGAAGAATTATAAATTTAAAACTAACAGGTTCTTTATTCCAAACACCTTCTCCATTATTAGCTTTTAACAAAAACTCATAATCACCTGGCGGAATATTTGAATACGTTACTTCTGTTTTTGTAGAATTACGCCAATCTTTATCTACACCTTTTAACATATACTGATAGCTAACTTTAGTAGGCGTAGTTAAACTAACACCAATAAAATTAAAAGTTAAATAATTTTTATCATATGGTAATGCTAAGTTATATGGCAGGTTAGAATCATCAACAGAGTCAGCAAATAATTTCCAATCGGTTTTTTGGAAAAATAAATCAATCTTTTTTAATTTAGTTTTAGGCTCGAAACTATTTTCTTTATCAAAGTTAGCTTGATATACCATCAATCCAATTGTAGTACCTATTAAAAGCTTACCACGGTTATCAATTAGTATACTGTTTTGTCCACACCCATTTCCAATAAATCCATCTTCGATTCCGTAATGTTTATTTTTGTATTCGTTGCCAACATTTTCAATTTTATCAATTCCATTTGCTAATCCCGCCCATACATTATTTTCATTATCTACGATTAAAGACAATACTTCGTTAGTTGAACCACCAAGTTTTTCAGTAACATTTACAAACTTTCCATTTTCAAGTTTAAAAATTCCTGCGCTGGTGCCAAACCATAAATTTCCATTTTTATCAGGAACTATATTTCGAACACACTTCTTTGTAAAACCATCCTTTTCTGAATAATGCTTTACTTTTATTCCATCATATGTATATAAACCATCTTCCGTTCCAAACCAATAAACACCCTTTTTATCCTCATAAGTATAATAAACAAAATTCTTAGTAACAAAAGCTTTTGAAAAAGGTTGAATTAAACCATCTTCAAGTTTTGCAATGCCTTCTTGAGTTCCTAACCATACATCTCTTTTAGAATCCACAAAAACATTGAACACAACATTCATTTGGCTTTCTTTGTTTTTACAGACAACTCTCTTAAAAGACTTTCCGTCATAAACTATCAAACCGTTACTAGTACCAATTAAAAAATTTCCTTTTCCATCCTCGTTTATAGACCAGATATTATGATTCCCACCAAAATCCTTTACATCATAATTACTGTACTTGCCATTTTTATAGACACTCAGCCCTTTGGTAGTACCAATCCACAAACTTCCATCCTTGGCTTGGTAAATTACTCTTATATCATCATATATAAGTCCATCATTTATTGTATTGATAAAAAATCGTTCATTCGCTAATTTCGAAACCCCATTCTGATCGGACGCAAACCACATGTTTGTTTCTTTATCTTGAAAAATTTTCCAAATACTATTATCAACCAGTCCGTTTTTTTTATTAAATAAAATGCATTTACCATTATCATTATATTTTAAAACTCCTTCACTACTTGAAACCCAAAGCGTATTACTTTTATCTTTCAAATAACTGTAATACGTTGTATTCGTATCTAAATTCAACGGATACATTTGATTAATTTTTACTCCATTCAACTCAAATAATCCTTCGCCAGTGAAAATCCAATATTTATTTGGACTATGTTCTAATACCGAAAAAACCATATCATTCCCTAATCCATTTTTTGCAGAAATATTCTGAACAGTTTTTCGATCATATTTAAATACACCATTTCCTAAAGTGCTAAACCATAATTGCTTATTACTGTCTTTCAATAAATGAAATACCGAAGATGTGTTTAAAGATTCGGAAAGTTTTAAGACAGAACAAGTAGTGTCTTTAAATTTGGAGATACCACTGCCTGTTCCTAAAAGTGCTGAACCATCATCATCAAAAATAATTGCATAAATTCTATTATGACCTAAACCATTTTTAGTTGTGTAATTCGAGAATCTGCTAGCCTTACCTTTTAAATTTTGTTTTGGATTGTAAACAGATAACCCATTATTAGTTCCAATTAATATTCTTCCAGCTTTATCTTTTACAATACAAAAAACAACATTGTCTGCTAGTCCATCTTTATCTGTAAAATATTCATATGAATTTCCATCGTATTTTGTAATTCCACCACCACTAGTTCCAAACCACATAACGCCATCATCATCTTGAAAAACAGCTAATACTTGACTCTGAGATAATCCAGTTTCGGATGTGTAATTTGCAAAAGGAAATGTTTGTCCGTTTGATTTTTTAGATAAAAAAACAAGCAAAACCAAAACAAGAAAAGTGCATATCTGTTTACACATTTTTAATTAAAATATAACAATAAATTTAGAGAGAATAAAAATAGAAATAAGAATTTGATTTACAGCAATTACAAGGTGGTATATTAAAATAAAATAGGTTACCAAATTGCGAATCAATCCAAAAAAATGTTCCTTTCATTATTCCTCAAAACTAAAAAAACGTCCAGTTTTTTATCTGAACGTTTTTTAGTAATTAATCAATTTAACTATTGTTCTATAATCTTAACAACAGTTGTATTGTTTCCTGTAGTAAGTTTTACAAAATACATTCCTGAAGTATAATTTAAGCTCTTAGCGCTAAAATTATATTTAAAATTTCCTGATTGCTTTGAACCATTTTCTAATACTTGAACTTTTTCACCTAACATGTTATAAACTTCTAATAATATGTGGCTACTTTCTTTTAAATTCAAATTAATCGTTGTAAACGAAGAATAAGGATTTGGATAAGCTTGAATCATTTCATTTGTCGCATAAGATTCTTTTATGTTAGAAATTGTATTTGTTGGATGGATTGAAAATGAACCAACTGTATAATCTAAACCATTAACTACAGTTCCACCAGAGATTGAAAAACTGTAAGTTCCTGCCATGAATAAACCTGGTACATCAACAAATAATTCATAATTTCCATTATCAAGTGTTCCTAGGTTAAAAGAACCAGCACCATCTGTGATTGTATTATGAATTGCTCCTCCACCAGGATTCTTTTTTACCACAATACCAACACCTGGAATTGGTTTTGATAAAGCAGTACGCATAACGCTAAAATCTTCTCCCAGTGTTCCAGTGATAACTCCTGAACCTGTAGAAGCAGCATGATAACGTAAATGTATTTTATGAGCTGGAGATGTTAATGTCGTTGTAATGATAGACGTTGCGCCAATCCAATTTGTAGTATCACCAAAATAAGTAGTAAATGCATTAGGATATGCAAGACTGTTAGGTCGAATTGCAATGCGGTATTCTCCGTATGGAATACTATCAAAATGATAATTACCAGCTACATCCAAATTAGTTGTGGCTAAAATATCATTTTTTGCAAAATTAGAATTTTCACGATACAAATAAGCTTCACCATTTGTAACAGGAGTTGTCTCTAAAGTATTTGTATAAACTGATCCAGAAATAGATCCAAAATCAACTGGTAATGAGTACCATCCATAAGATATGTTTAAACCAGATGGGGTTGCGTGTAAATACATTAAATAAGATGAGCCAAACGTATTGTTTCTCAAAAATTCATAAACTACAAAATTAGTTGTTTGTTTTCCAGCGTATGTATAAACTCCAATCCCCATAATGTCGACATAAAAACTATCTATAATAACAACATTTTCTTTTACTTGAATTACATTATTATAATTAGCATTTGGCAATAACAAAGTACCGTAGCCAACAGCAGTCATTGTTTTAAATTTTGTACCCTTTATTTTTCCAGAATATCCTGATATATTTTTTGCATATCCAATATATCTTGAAGTATCTTGATCAGTAAATAAATAAGGCACTAAAGATGGGCAATAATACTCGTATGGATTTGAAACAATTGTAGAATCAAAACTTTTTTTAATATTAAATCCGCCAATATTATATAATCCACCATGGTCTATTACATAATATGAATATAATGAATCAGAAACATTATTAAAAGGAGTTCTTAAAAAAGATGCATGAGTAGCAGCTGGGAAATAAGCAGCATAAGGCGTAGCTGATGGTGCAAATATTTTTATTTGAAATGTATCAACAACATTATTAAATTGGCCATTTGAATTTCTATAATCCCAAATTTGATTAGGGCCTGATGTAGGCACAGTCATAGAATTAAAAGTTGTATCCCATACTTCTTTAATTGAAGTATTTATTACGGGTAAATAAGTTCCTTCAATTATTGGTGATTGAGCAACAAATGTTAAAGTGTAAAAAAATAAAATAAGAGTAGAGAATTTTTTCATGGCATTAGGTTTTAATTTTCACCCCGAAAGTACAAAATAATTTTATGAGAAACAAATGATTTTTGTCGTTTATATCTTATTTAAGTAAAATTCATGGATAAAAAACATGTTTTTGTCGAAAAAAGAGAGCGGACGACTTATTTTAAACAAAGCCAAATAAAATCTCCGAAAAACTATTTTGAAGAAATTATTATATCAAATGCTGAAATTAATTGTTGCATTTCAATAAACGTTTCTTCATTAATAATTTTATTTTCAGAAGTGATTTTTGTTTTTGCCAAAGAAATTAATAATTGTGTCTCATTAGAAATAGTTGCATCAATTATTTTTAAGGTTTCTAATAAAGAGTCGTGCCCTCTTTGTCCCATCGTAGATGCCGTAATTAATGCGGTAGGTTTCTTGTTAAACTCACTCGAAGAAACTGTCCAATCGATTGCATTTTTTAAAGTGCCTGGTACTCCCATCGCATATTCTGGTGTACAAATTAAAACGCCATCAGCATTTCGTATTAGTTCACGGAAATCAGAAACATGATTTGAAACAGTATCATTATCCAAATCTGGATTAAAATGTGGAAGATCGGAAATTCCAACAAAAACTTCAACATTAAAAATGTCTTTCGTTAAGCCTACAAAGGCGTGTATAACATTTAAATTAGTAGAATGTAATCGAGTGCTTCCAGAAATTGCAAGAATATTTTTCTTCACTTTAAGATTTTGTTACTTATTGATTAGGTTCAATATGAATTAAAACATGGCCTAAAGAAGGAATTTCAGCTCGCAAGGTATCTTTTAGATTATGTGCCAAATCATGTCCAACTTTTACAGTAATGTTTGCGTCAACCACAGCATGCAAATCAACATGGTATTTCATTCCAGCTTTTCTAATAAAACATTTTTCTGTATCTATTATTCCGTTAACCGTTAATGAAACTTTTCTAATCTCTTCGATTAGATCATCGTATAAATGCTCGTCCATTATTTCACCAAGAGCTGGACGAAAAATTAAATAACTATTATAGAGAATAAATGCTGAAGAAAAAAGAGCAGCCCAATCATCAGCAGATTCATAACCTTCACCAAAAAAAAGTGCAATTGAAATTCCTATGAAAGCTGTTATAGAAGTTATAGCATCGCTTCTATGGTGCCAAGCATCAGCCTTTAGAGATGAACTATTTGTTTCTTTACTTTTTTTAATTACAAAACGATATGAAATCTCTTTCCAAATAATTATTCCAGCTAAAATATAAAGAGTAAATGGTTCAGGCAAATCATGTGGAGTTCCAATATTTTTAATGCTTTCATAAGCAATAATGGTTGCCGATGTAATTAAAAAACCAACGACCAAAAATGTAATCAAAGGCTCCGCTCTTCCGTGGCCGTAAGGATGATTTTTATCTGCCGGCCTGTTCGAATATTTAATTCCAAACAAAACAAGAAACGAAGAAAAAATATCTGTTGTAGATTCTATTGCATCAGCTATTAACGCATACGAATTTCCAAAATAACCAGAAATACCTTTTATGAGTGCTAAACTCGTATTGCTTAAAATACTAAAATAAGTTGTTTTAACAGCTGTTTGTTCATTGGTCATAATGCGGAAATTTTTTTATTCATGTAGCCAATTTTAAATAGTTTTTGCAATTGTGGCAACAATACAAATACCATTAATGGGACAATAAATATTGTAATAGCAAGTGTACGCAATGGTAATGGATTAATTTGAATTAAATATTTACCGAAGAAAAAAAACACAGAAGTAATTGTAGGATAAATAGCAATCCAAATTAGAATTGCTAATTTCCATTTTTTTGGTGATTTCATTGAAAACTATAATTAAGAAATAACAGCAGGCGGATCCATTTTATGACCACACGATTTACAAGTTCTTAAAACTTCCGAACCATAAAATCTAACAAAAATTTCCTGAAATTGCGATGTGATATCATTTAAAACGAAATATTCTTCATATAACTTCGTGTTACATTTTTCGCAAAACCACATCAACCCATCTTTTTCACCCTCACGACGACGACGTTCCATTACTAAACCAATTGTATTTTTAAACCGAATTGGATTATGCGGAATTTTCGGAGGAAGTAAAAATATATCGCCTTCATTAATTGGCACTTCAACTTCTTTCCCGTCTTCTTGAATTTTTACAATGACGTTACCTTCTAGTTGATAAAAAAATTCTTCACTTTCGTTGTAATGATAATCTTTTCTGGAATTTGGCCCGCCGACAACCATTACAATAAATTCAGCATCTTTATACACGACTTTATTGTTAATAGGTGGTTTTAATAAATCCCTATTATCATCAATCCATTTTTTAAAATTAAAAGGCCTTGTAATACTCATCTACTTTAAAATTTATAATTACAATTTAATTACCTAAAAATTTCGCTTTTCTTTTTTCTAAAAATGCTGCTATGCCTTCTTTAAAATCAGCTGTACCAAAGCTTTTTCCAAATTCTTCGATTTCAACTTCATAACCATTAAACTTATTATTGTATCCAGCATTAATTACTTTAATTGCAGTTTTAACAGCAATAGGAGATTTAGAAATAATTTTGTTAGTGATTTCAAAGCACTTATTTAATAATTCTTCTTGCGTTGTAACATAATTTGCAAGACCCCATTTATAAGCATCATCCGCATTAATCATGTCAGCAGTCACAATCATTTCAAATGCTTTTCCTTTCCCAACTAATTGCGCCAAACGTTGAGTACCTCCGTAACCAGGTATTACACCTAAACTTACTTCGGGCAAACCCATTTTTGCATTAGAGCTAACCACGCGAATATGACAAGCCATTGCTAACTCTAAACCACCACCTAATGCAAAACCATTAACGGCAGCAATAACTGGCTTAGAATAATTTTCGATAAAATTAAAAATTTTGAAATGTCCATTTGAACTTAATTGCTTACCTTCTTGCATACTATATTCTGCAAATTCTGCAATGTCAGCTCCTGCAACAAAAGCTTTAGTTCCTGAGCCAGTAATAATTAAAGCGCGAATGACTTTATCATTTTCTGCATCAACTAATATATCGTGTAACTCTTCAATAGTTTGTTTATTAAGAGCGTTTAATTTATCGGGGCGGTTAATTGTAACAACCAATACCTCATTTTTAATTTCGGTAATTATATTTTCTAATGCCATTTGTGTATTCATTATTTATTTAATTTTGTTGTAACAAATATAAAATTATAACCTTGAAATAGGTAAAAAGTTATTAACCCAATTTTGATATTTTAACAAAACAAAATCACCAAAAAAATCTTATTTTAAAATGATTATTTATGCAATTCCAGGATTAGGTACAAATGAAAAATTATACATCAATACAAAAATAAAAGGCCATGAACTCATTGTTTTAAATTGGCCAAACCCAAGTTCAAATGAGACTATGGAAACATATGCTCGAAAATTTTTACCTCAAATTGATCAAACTAAATCCTTTTGTTTATTAGGTGTTTCGTTTGGGGGAATGATTTGTTCGGAACTATCAAAAATTATTAAACCTTATAAACTATTTCTAATATCGACCAGCAAAAATAGGGATGAACTACCTTGGTATATTAAAGTATTAAAATACATTCCAATTCATAAAATAGTAAGTGAAAAATACCATCGTAAATTAGCTTATCATGGAAAATGGTTTATAGGTTTTGGCAATGGTTACATTCCTGAATTTTTAGGCATGGTAAATAGTATGAAAGAAAACTATTTTAAATTTTGCATTAACATCATTGTGAATTGGAAAGGAAAAGATGTTGGTAAAAACATTATTCATATTCATGGAACAAATGATCGTTTATTAAAATACAACTATGTAAAAAGTGATTATACAATAAAAGATGGTTCGCATGCTATGATAGTTTTTAACGCTGAAGAAATAAATTCAATTATAGAAAATGAACTTTCTACCGTTTAGCAATAAACCAATTATTCAATAATATTTCTCTATTGTAAATCATTGGTTCATTCGTTTTAAAATCAATGAGTGTGCAATTTGATTCTTGCAATATGGCTTGTCCGGCTGCGGTGTCCCATTCCATAGTTGGTCCAAAACGTGGATATTCATCGGCAACACCTTCAGCAACTAAACACATTTTTATGCTACTTCCAGTATTCACAATTTCAACCGCATTATGATGCCACTTTAAATTTTCGATATGTGTGTATGTTTCACTGCTCATATGTGAACGACTAGCAACAACAACATAATTTGCACGCTCATTTTTAATCGGAAGCTTTTTCGCTTTAGATACAATAAATTCTAAAGACAGTTGTTCAATAGAATCTTTCATTAAACAAAAATCACTTCCACTAATTTTAAAAGCACCATTATTTTTACTTGAAAAATAGATATCGTTAAAGACAGGAGAAAATATGACTCCAAGTGTTGGGATTCCGTTTTCTACAAGCGCAATATTAACAGTGAATTCACCATTGCGTTTCACAAATTCTTTCGTGCCATCTAACGGGTCAACAATCCATAACTTATCCCAATGCTTACGGATAGTATAATCTGCATGATTTCCTTCTTCGCTCAAAACCTCAATATTAAATGGTTTTAAGTATTCAATAATTTTATCGCTCGCATTTTTATCTGCTAATGTAACTGGTGTTCTATCATTTTTTATTTCGACATCAAAATTAGTATCATACACCTTTAGTATTTCGTTACCCGCCAAAACAGATGCGATGATAGCTTGATGAAGAAGATTAGAATAATTCATTAAAAACAAAAATTGTAATGTGTAAAGTAAAAATACAATTTTTTACTTCAATAAATTAAATACGATAAAAGAAGAGCCGTAAGCCAAAACACTCATAAAAACTAATTGAATAAATGGCCATTTCCAATGTTTGGTTTCGCTGTATGTAGTTGCAAGCGTGCTCATACATTGCATAGCAAAGGCATAAAACACTAATAACGACCAGCAAACAGCGGTTGTATACACAGGGGCTTGCGTAACACTATTTTTTTCAGAAGCTAATTTTTCGCGCAAAGTTTCCGTATTATCTGAATCACCTGAACTATAAATGGTAGCCATTGTTCCAACAAATACCTCGCGCGCGGCAAATGAAGTAATTAATGAAATGCCAATTTTCCAATCAAAACCAATCGGTTCAATTAAGGGCTCTATTTTTTTTCCAAATATTCCAGCATAGGAATGTTCTAATTTTTGAGCATTTAATTCATCAGTTGGTGTATTTAAAACAATCGCTTTCTCTTCTAGTTGATTAAAAACATTGCTTGGTGCGTGACTCGTTAAAAACCAAAGCACTACTGAAATTGCTAAAATTATTTTACCTGCATTAAACAAAAATAATTTCACCTTTTTAAATACTAACATGCCAACTGTTTGCCATTGGGGCATTCGGTATACAGGAAGCTCCATAATGAAATAATTTTTTTCATTTGTTTTAAGAATAAATTTTAGAATAAAGGCTGCTAAAAAAGCTGCTCCAAATCCTAATAAATACATTCCCATTAACACAATTCCTTTATAATTAAAACCATAAATCATGTGTTCATCTTTAAACATGATACTGATTATTAAAGTATAAACTGGCAAGCGAGCCGAACAACTAATTAAAGGCGTGACTAAAATTGTAATGATGCGCGTTTTCCAATTGGCAATTGTACGTGTACTCATAATAGAAGGGATGGCACAGGCTACGCTACTGATCATAGGAATAACTGACTTACCATTTAACCCAAATTTTTGCATGACTTTATCTAAAATAAAACTTGCTCGTGCCATGTAGCCTGTATCTTCCAAAACTGTAATGAAGAAAAATAACAAGGCAATTTGAGGTACAAAAACAACTATTCCGCTAATACCTGCTAACACTCCATTCACTAATAAATCATTCAATTCGCCTTTAGGCAATGCATTTGCTGTAAAATTCATGAATGAAGCAAAAGACTCTTCAATCCATGTCATAGGAATATCAGCTACAAAAAACACAAACTGAAATACAATAAATAGAATTAAAAAGAAAAAGAAAAATCCAAAAAATTTATGAGTAAAAAAAGAATCTAGTTTTTGAGTTATACTTTTATTTAATTGTTCTGGTTTTTTAACACACTTTGCAATAATATAATTCAGTTTATAAAACCTACTGATGTTATCTTCCTTTTCAAACTGTTTAATGAGTTTAGATTCTTCGTCATCACATTTAAATTGCAAATCAACCAGTTCTCTGTATGATTTTAAATTTGGAAAAGATTTTAATTGTTTTTCGAAATTATAAAAAATAGAATCAGATATTTTTGCTTTTAAAATTTCATTTTTAAGCTCTTCTAAGCCCGTTTTCTTTCTTGAATTAACAAATACAACTCCAATACCTAATAAATTTTCTAAATCACTTTTATAAATGGTGATGTTTTGTTTTTCGGCCTCATCAATCATGTTTAAGGCCAACACACAAGGAATTTTTAAATCAATCAATTGTGTTGCGAGAAGCAAATGACGCTTGATATTTGTTGCGTCAGCTACAATAACAATAACATCCAATTTACTATCAGAAGTATTTAATATGGTTTTACAAGCAACTTCTTCATCTAAAGATTTTGGAAATAAACTATAGGTGCCAGGCAAATCAGTTACAGAAATGGAGGTTCCTTTATATTCAAATTTACCTTCATGCTTCTCAACTGTAACACCTGCATAATTTCCGGTTTTTTGAGTTAAGCCCGTCAGAGAATTAAACAAGGTTGATTTTCCACTATTGGGATTACCAATTAATGCAATATGAAGTGTATTTTTTTGAGAACTCAATTCGTTTTATTTAATATGACATCATTTAAAAGCGATACTACTACGGTTGACGCTTCTTGTTTTCTTAAACTCAATACATATCCCGAAACTTCAATTGCAATTGGATCTTGCATTGGTGCTATATTAACTAATTTTACAATTTCTCCAGGTAAACAACCCATTTCAATAAATTTAAGTGATAAAAAATCATCTGTAAATTCTTGCACAATAGCGGTCTGTCCTAGTTTTAATTGGTCGAGGGTCATAATAAATAAGCTAATAAATTTACAATTTTTACAGCATATTCTTATATACCTTAAATAAGGTATATGCTTTTAATAGTAAAAACTAAAAAAACATAATAACCATCTAAATCATTTTCAGAAACGTTTCAATAAATCCTATTTTAGGGTTTATAAAGGTTATAATTAAAAAATTATAGAAATCGTAAACACCAAAATTATTGAGTCACTAATTTCACTGTTAATGGCTTATCACCGATAACTAATTTCAAATAATAAATACCAGCAGAATATGAATTAAGATTAACAGTAATCTTTAAACTTTGAGATTCGTAATTGTCTTTATTTAATATTAATTTTCCATTTGAATCAAACAAACTATAGCTAATTGTTTTGATTTCATTAAAATTTTGAATTAATTCGTAATTATTTTTTTCGATATTTTTAATAATTACATTCGACATTCCGCTTACAAATTGCTCTATCCCAACTAAACTAGAATTATACACAACAATGTTTTTAAGAGCTGTATCTGAGCATCCAGATAAGCTTGTAGTAATTAATTTTACCTGATATGTTCCAACTAAACTATAATTATAATTTGGAGAAATTAGGTTAGAATAACCAACACCATCACCAAAAAACCAATCGTTTGCATTTGAATTTATAGAATTATTTATAAAGTTTACAGAAGAACTGGCATTTAAATCAACCGAATCAACTGATGTGAATGATGCAATTGGGGTAGAAATCGTATTTATATTATAATCGAAACTTCCGTTATCACACATTCCTACAGTATTTATTTCAAGGTTATATGAACCACCAACTAAGCCTGAAAGCGTATCGGCAGTTGTTTTATTTAAACTTGATTTTACTATAGTTCCAACATTGTCTTTCCAAACATAGTTCCAAGGACCGGCAGAAATCCCGATGCTAATAATTTCACCAGAACTTGGCAACAAACAAGATGATTGGTTAATAGCCGTATTCGCATTTAATGGATTCAAAGTAATATTTAAATCAAACCTAGCTACAGTTGTTGTATCAGACAAAGAAAATATATAATCATTTACTTTTAAGTTAGTTGTCGTTCCTGTGTATTTGTCGTATAAATTAACACATGCGCCTGTAGGAAAAGAAGCAATGTTTTGTAAACTAATTGTGTAAGTACCAGAATAACCAGTTATTGTTTTTAGCGGCATTGAAAAGCTTCCAGCTATTGGAGCTATTCCATTAACCTGAAATGAATTACCACCCTTTTCTAAAGCAATATTTGGAGCGTAAGGATCTTGGCCTGTTAATTTAATAGCATCAAAACCTTCATCAAAAAAATCTGAAGCGCCAGCTTCTATGTATAATACTGTTTCATCAATAAAACTATAAGGTCCATTCATTTGCAATCTTAGCATTTGCTTAGTTGTTACACTAGATGCAGCTGCTGCCTTTAGAAAAGTTGGGTTTCCTGCTATCTTATTTGATTCTTTTCCTTGAATAACGGTTGCTCCAGTCGAATGAACATAAAAACCTTGTCCCATTGGAATCATATCGCCTATTCCTCCGCTGATTACAGCTGGGCTACTAATTCCGTTAACATAGGCTGCATGTGCTCCGGTTCCTGCATTTAAATCAGGATTGTATGCATAAATTGCATCATCAATATTTGCAGTTGTTCCTTTTAATGCTGCCCAACTAATTGCAGATGGATATGGATTCGAAATTAAATTCCAACCATCATCCATTGGAGATCCTGTATTTGTTAACGATAAATTAATTGGCACATTAAGTTTATTTACATTTCCTGTTACATCAAAAACGAGATCAGTTGTAGTTCCCCATCCCGAACCAAAATAAAACCAATAGCCTTTTGTAGATTGAATTGGGTCTGAAACTCCAGTCATTGGCACATACGAACTAGCTGAAGAATAAGTACCAACAGCAGTTTCATCGTATGTGTAAATTGAAATAAAACCAGCAGCACTTCCATCAGGGCAACTACTGCAACTTATATATAAATTATCATCCCAATCAGAATAAGTTAGAGGTGTTGATATTGGAGCGCCTAAAAGTGTCCAACCGGTTGTGCCCCCAGGACTAAAACGCTGTACAGTTACATTCCCTGTAATATTTCCAGTTCCGGTAATTTCGGCAATTCGTGCTGTTCCAGAGATATTAGAAATCATTGTAAATACTTTTCCATTTGTATTAAATGTTCCATTATTCAAATTTAATGTTCCAATTAAATTAACCGAATTAGATAAAATTGATGCTCCTGAATTATTATTTAAAGTTAAATCGTAAAAACTAGTAGAACTTGTTCCGCCTATAGTTTGGGCAACAGTTCCATTAAATAACACGATACCTGAACGAGGGTTAAACGCCCCATTATTTGTAAAGTTTTGTCGAATTGTAACTAAGTTATTCGTTGTGTTTACATCCAAATTTGAGCCGGAATTTATCAAAACATTGCTTGCTGTGAATGCACTCAGCATTGTTTTTACACCAGCATTTGAAAACTCAATGTTATTAAATATCTCTCCGGTTGATTTAAAAATAGATTGCGAGGTTGTTCCTAAAAACCCAACTGTTCCAGTACCAGAAACAAACAACCCACCATTATTTAGCCAATTTTTTCCAAGTGCCATTGAAATGCTATTTGCTGTAAGTGTACCGCTATTAATAGTAATATCATTTATAACACTCAATGAATTAGTTAAAAGTGATGCGTTAACATTAACACTATTCACTAATAAATTACCAACTGGAAATGTTGAATTAATTTGAATAAGTTGCGCTAATGGAGTTGTTGAACTTCCAATTTGCAAAGTTCCACCTGTTACACTTCCTCCGCTTGTGCCAATGTTTACAAAACCTAAATTTTGAGCGCCCGTTCCTCCTTCTCTTGGTATAATCAAATTTCCGCCACTCATGCTAAACTGCGAACCTGCTCCAGCAATTTGAAATGGTGCAATTGTAGTATTTGTTGAACCAACACTTGGTACAATTACTGAACCGCCAGATATAGTAAATTTGGAAAGATTGTTTATGCCAATTGCATAATATTTTCCAGCAATATTCAATGTTCCGCCACTAATAGTTAAATAACCACCGTTAGATAATAAATCCTCATCAGCTGCATTTCCAACATTTAAAACACCATTAGAAACTGTAATATTACCATACATTGATAACGTTGCAAGGGCATTGATAGTTGAAGAAGCGGAATTTAACCAAATTGCACCATTTTGCGGAATTGTACTTGCTATAGAATAAGGCGTAACATTTGAAGCACCTGAAGTAGACAATTTAAATGTTCCACTATTTAGGGTAATAAAATCATTTGGCGCAACAAAATTTGATGTTTGAATATCTAAAATATTATCTGATGTACTGCCCATATTTAGGGTAATTCTATTAAATCTAGTTGTAATTCCAGATCCGCTTACCGTTTGGTTTCCGTTTTTTGTAAACATTGTATTACATAAACTATTTGCATCTGTTGCAAAATTTAGAGTTCCATTATTAGTAATATTTCCAGGCAAAGTCAAACTATGAGTTGCATCTGATGCTGTGTTAACATTGAAAGTGGCTCCAGAATTTATTAAAACATTATCGTTAATAGTAATGTTTCTAGCTGTTGTATTATCTCCTATCGATAAAACCCCACTCAATCCTTGCCCAACAGCCAAATTATTACAAACAGCATTTGCATTAATTGTAACTGCATGACCATTTGCAATAGTCACATTATCGGCATTTGTAGGTACTCCTGTTGGCGACCAAGTAGTAGCGCTATTCCATAAACCTGTTGTGATAGAAATTTTATTTCCTGCAGCAGTTGTAGATTGTGTCCCAAGTAATGCAGAGCTCAAACATCCTTCTGTAACAGCATAAACCTTCCAATAATAGGTTGTGCCAGGCAATAGTCCAGATATTGTTGCATTTACAGCATTTACCGCTGTTTGGCTAACGAAATTAAAGTTAACATTATCTGTTGAATTATAAATAACATATCCAATTTCATTAGTAGCCCAATTTGGCCAATTTAAGATCATTGATGTTTGACCAATACCTGTAAAAGTCAAAGCGCCAGCAACTGGAGTTGGAATAACTGGAGTAAAAATATATTGTGAATTTAAAAGTGGCATGACAGACAAATTATTTTGAATTGTATTACCAAACACATTAATGTTTACCGTTTGCAATTCTTTTAACTGAGCTGCAGTTGGAGCCGATCCCAAAACTTGGCCATTTAAACCCATTGAATAACTGAAAATTTGAGTTCCAGTATTCATAATTCCATAGTTAATAAAAATTTTACCAGATGTTTCTACTAGCTTAACCTGAAAATTTAAACTAGGAGTTGTATTTCCATAAACCGCCATATTTATCCATTCAATGGTTAATGTTCTACTAGGCGCAGAACCACTTAAATAATATTTTATACTATTTCCTAAAGCAGAGACACCACCTTGAGCCATTAAGTCATCGTAAAAAGGGGCAATAGCAGGATTGGTTGATCCTGTACTAGAAGTGAATGCGTTATTTGAATAACCAAAAGCACCGGTAGTTGGTCCACCATCAGCTACTGATGTAGAAAAATCTAAAAACCCATTTGTTGAGACAGAAAATTTTGTATAACGAATACCGTTATACCAAAAATCAAAACCAATGTTTGTAAAATCTGAACGATTATCGTCTTGCGTAAAACTTGTTGTATTCCTCCAACTATCAAATGCATTTCCTGTCAGATTTATTGAAGCATAAGATACACCGGTATTTCTGGTGACGCTATAAGTTGCTAATGATTGCCCAACTAAATAATAAGAATTTAAAACTAAAACGATTAAAAAAACTGCCGAAAATCTTGTATAATTTAATTCCATAAAATATGTATTTTTACTAAATGTATAAATTTCTTACATATGTAAGAAATTTAACAAAGTGGTAAATTGCATTTTGTATGGAAAATTTGTCCTTTTTAACAAAAAAAAACCTCTTCATCTATCCAAATTGATTATTTGACAATAAAAGCAATGCCCTTGGCTAATAGTTGAGAATATAAAAATTAGGCCAATAAATACACAGATTTAAGCGCCTTCCAACCCAATAATTACCCCAAAAGTAATTCAATAACACAAAAAGAATAATCAAATTTTATCAAAACTTTCAAATCAATTTCATATCAGAATTTAAGAAGCATAATAAATAATTCCACATCACAAACTATCTAGCTTAGACAATTCCGCTATATATTTTATCAATATCTTCAATCTATGATTAGCAATTTTTTAACTACAGTTTTTATAATACAACATAATCAATTAGCTAAAGCAACTTCATTTTAATCAATATTCAAACTGAATAGGTTCTGTGTTACTAAAAACTATTTAGAGCCAACTAATTGAATTTAGAGTCCGCGAATTCGCGCTTTTTGCTATCTTTATAGCCTTAATTTTACATTCAATGACTTTTATAGAAGAATTAAATAGGCGAAAAACGTTTGCAATTATTGCCCATCCAGATGCGGGTAAAACTACCTTAACAGAAAAATTATTATTATTTGGTGGTGCTATTCAATCTGCTGGTGCCGTAAAATCAAATAAAATAAAAAAAGCAACTACGTCCGATTTCATGGAAATAGAAAAGCAACGTGGTATTTCTGTTTCTACATCAGTTATGGCTTTTGATTACCGTAATTTTAAAGTTAATATTTTAGATACGCCTGGTCACGAAGATTTTGCTGAGGATACTTACAGAACACTTTCAGCAGTTGATAGTGTAATTATGGTTATAGATTGTGTGAAGGGGGTTGAACCACAAACACGAAAGTTATTAGAAGTGTGTCGTATGCGAAACACACCTGTAATAGTATTTGTAAATAAAATGGATCGTGAAGGTCAAAATGCGTTTGATTTATTAGATGAAATAGAAAAGGAATTAAAAATTAGAGTGCGTCCTTTAACCTGGCCAATTGGTATTGGCAAATCTTTTAAAGGTGTTTATAATTTATACGAAAAAAAATTATCGCTTTTTCAAGGAGATAGTAAAACAACGGTTGAAGAAAATATTGTTATCGAAGATATTAATGATAAGCAAATTGAAAAATACATCACTGAAGATTTTGCAAAACAACTGCGTGCCGACATTGAATTAATAGATGGTGTGTATGATGATTTTGATAAAGAAGAATATTTAAAAGCGAAAATAAGCCCAGTGTTTTTTGGAAGTGCTGTTAATAATTTTGGAATTAAAGAATTATTAGATTGCTTTGTTGAAATTGCACCAACACCTCAAGGTAGAGATACAGATGTTGCTGGAGAAATAAAACCAGATGCTTCAAAATTTAGCGGATTTATCTTTAAAATTCATGCCAACTTAGATCCTAAACATAGAGATAGAATTGCCTTTTTACGAATTGTATCTGGGAAATTTGAACGAAATAAATATTACTATAATGTGCGCGAAAATAAAGACATGCGCTTTAGTAATCCTACCGCTTTTATGGCGCAACAAAAATCAATCATTGATGAATCTTTTCCTGGTGATGTAATTGGTTTATATGATGCAGGAAATTTCAAAATTGGAGATACATTAACTGAAGGACCAAAATTTAACTTTAGAGGAATTCCAAGTTTCTCGCCAGAGCTATTTAAATATGTAACTAACCTTGATCCAATGAAAACTAAACAATTACAAAAAGGTTTAGAGCAATTAACTGATGAGGGAGTTGCACAATTATTTACAAAAAAAGCAGATGGACGAAAAGTAGTTGGAACTGTTGGAGCCTTGCAATTTGAGGTTATTCAACACCGTTTAAAAAGCGAATATAATGCGTCGTGTGGTTACGATTCTATTAGCTTATATAAAGCACTATGGATTGAGTGTAACGACAAGAAAAAATTAGACGAATTTTTAATTGATAAAGCAAATCACATTGCTTATGATAAAGAAAATCGATTAGTGTTTTTAGCTGAATCAGCCTGGCTATTAGAAATGGCACAAACAAAATACCCTGAAATTAAATTTCATTTAAAGAGCGAGTTTTAAAAAAACAGAACACCAATAACACAAATTTATTAAGGCAACATATAATAAAACAATTTCAATTATAACTTAGTGTAAAAAAAATTATTATAATAATCCAAGTTATCTTCGTTCTAATAATTAAAAACAAAAACTATGGCAAACATTTTTGAATTCAATGGATATAAACCTGTCGTAGATAAATCATCTTTTGTACACCCAAACGCAACAGTTACAGGAAATGTGATTGTAGGAAAAAACGTTTACATTGGCCCAGGTGCTGCCATTCGCGGTGATTGGGGTAAAATCATAATTGAAGATGGATGCAATGTTCAGGAAAACTGTACCATTCATATGTTTCCTGGCGCAACGGTTTTGCTAAAAAAAGGAGCACACATTGGTCATGGTGCAATTATACATGGAGGAACTATTGGAGAAAATTGTTTAATAGGAATGAATTCTGTGGTGATGGATAATGTGGTTATTGGAAATAATTGCATCGTTGGAGCTTTGTGTTTTGTGCCTGCAGAAACAATAATAGAAGATAGAAAAGTAGTAGTTGGAAATCCCGCTAAAGTTATAAAAGATGTAAGTGATCAGATGATTGAATGGAAAACGAAAGGAACGGCATTATACCAACAACTACCTGCAGATTGTTATGCAACACTAAAACCTTGTGAGCCACTTCGCCGAGCACCAGCATACCAGCCAACTCAGCAAGATGAATATAAAACTTGGAAAGAAGAGGAAAAGAAAAAATAGGTAATTACTAATTCATTAACGATTCAATTTCATCGGCTTCTAAAGGAATGTTTTTCATTAAATCATTATTACCATCTTTAGTAATAACAATATTATTTTCTAAACGAATTCCTAAACCTTCTTCCGGAATATAAATTCCTGGTTCAACCGTAAACGCATTTCCTATTTGCATTGGCTCATAAAACAATCCAACATCATGCACATCTAACCCAATAAAATGAGATGTACCATGCATGAAATATTTTTTATAAGCCGGCCACTCAGGATTTTGATTTTTAACGTCAGCTGACTTTATTAAACCTAATTGTAATAACTCTTCTGTCATTAAATCACCAACAGCAACATTATATTTTTCAAATGTATTTCCCGTTTTCAACATACTTGTTGCAGCTTTCATAACACGCAAAACAGCATTGTAAACTTCTTTCTGACGCTTAGTATATGTTCCGTTAACTGGAATACAACGTGTTAAATCACTCGCGTAATTAGCGTATTCAGCAGCTACATCTAATAAAATAACATCACCATCTTTGCACACCCTGTTGTTTTCTACATAGTGTAAAACACAGGCATTTGCACCACTTGCAATAATTGGTCCATAGGCAAAACCTCTGCTTTTATTTCTTACAAATTCATGTATTAATTCAGCTTCAATTTCATATTCAGTTACTCCTGTTTTTATAAAATTCAATAAACGTCTTACGCCTTTTTCAGTAATATCGCACGCTTTTTGCATTAATTCAATTTCAATTGGGTGCTTAACCGAACGTATGCGATGCATAATTGGCGCTGAACGTTGAATAATGTGTAAAGGGTATTGTGCTTTAATTTTTTTATTAAAACGCATTTCTGCTGTTTCCATATCAATATAACGGCGAGTGTGCTCGTTGCTATTTAAATAAATATTTTCCGCTTGAAATACTAGAGATTTAAAAACTTTATCAAACTCATTTAACCAATAAATATGATCTATGCCGCTAACTTCAGTTGCTTGTGTTTTAGTTAATTTTGCACCTTCCCAAATAGCAATCAATTCGCTTGTTTCCTTTAAAAACAAAACTTGTTTATGTTTCCCATCTTTTACATCAGGAAAAATTAGCAATATAGATTCCTCTTGATCAATACCTGATAAATAAAATAAATCACTATTTTGAACAAAGCCAAAAGACCCATCAGCATTAGTAGGTAATAAATCGTTACTTACAAATAAAGCCAATGAATTAGGTTTTAAATGTTTAATGTAATTTACTCTATTATCTATAAATAGTTTATTACTAATTGCTTCGTATTTCATAATATTAAATCATTAGTTACTTAATGAACCAACAAGATAATAATTATTTTTTAAAATGAAAATGCTGGGTTTTAATTAGATACTAACCCAAAAACAACTAGTTAATCGAGAGTAATGTAAACTGATAAATGGTCGCTGTACCCATTGTAATATTTATTTTCAGCACCATAAGTTCTATTTGGTTTTTCTTCTCCAGTTTTTTTGTTTTTAAACATCACAAAATCTTTTCTTAAGATAAACGCGTTTTTAGGATTGAATTTATATCCTTTTTTTGCGCTTAAAAGTCCTTGAGAAACCATTATTTGATCTAAACAACGCCATTCTTTATCGTAAAAATGAGTTCCTTGTTTATTTGCATCTAATGTTTGGTATGCATTATACAACTCACTTTTATCTTTTGGTTTATCACTCGCTTTTAATGAATTTAAAATACTCTTATTGTCAGGATGATCATTAAAATCTCCCATTGTAATAATTTTCACTCTAACATCTTTTTTTTGCAATTCATCTATTTTGTTTCTAAGAGTTTGTGCAGCGAAAATTCTACGCGGTTCACTTTCTGCTTCACCCGTGCGGCGACTTGGCCAATGATTCACAAAAACATAAATCACATCCCCATTAACTCCTTTTAAACATACCATTAAAATGTTACGCGTTTTATAATCTCCTAAAGATGGATTTGTTGCATTTAATTCTTCAGAACTAACTACTGTGAAAATATCTTTATCGTAAATTAAACCAACATCAATACTTCTTTCATCAGCACCAGTTGTACAAAGCACACCATATTTCTTATTATTAAATTGTGATTTAGAAACTAAATCTTCCAACACTTCTTTATTTTCAATTTCTACTAACCCTGCAATAGCGGGCAATCCTTCACCTGCAACTGTCGAATCTAATACTTGTGCAACTTTTTGTATTTTATTATTGTACTTTGTTTCATCCCATTTTGATGGCGCATCAGGTAAAAAATCTTCGTCGTTTTTATCTGGGTCGTTTTTAGTGTCGAAAAAATTTTCACAATTATAAAACGCAATCGTTATTCCGTTTTTATTTTGCGAAAAACCTGTTATTACAAAGAAAAACAGCAATGAAGTTGAAAGAAATATTTTTACCATACTTCAAATATAATAAAAAAGCCTTTTAATAATAGATTTTGTAAATTAGCATAATGCTATTTGATTGTTAAATAAATACAAACAGATTTCTGCAAAATTTTAAACTAAATAAACTTAATTCATTTTATGAAAAAATATTTCACTCTAAATCGCATATTTCAATTTACACTTGGAACGCTTATAATTATCCAATTTTTTAGAATTGATAAAACAGTTAAACCAGTAAATGCCCAAACAGATATCATCGCTCTAACACAAGCAAATACAGATATTTCATCGATTTTAAAAACATCCTGTTATGATTGTCATTCAAGTCAACCAGTATATCCGTGGTACACAAATGTTGCCCCATTATCTTGGTGGATCAAACATCACATTAATGAGGGTTCTCATCATTTAAATTTTTCTGATTGGGGAACCTATACAACTAAGCGTAAGGACCACAAACTAGAGGAATGTGTTGAAATGATTGAAGAAGGAGAAATGCCAATGACTTCATACACTATAATGCATGGCGATGCAAAATTAACCGATGCGCAAAGAACGTTGTTAATTGATTGGTTTAAAGCTGAGCGAACCAAATTAAATTATGCACCAGAAGAATAGGTAATCCCAAATGAAATTACTGTTTAGCCTAATTTCTATTTTAATAAAAAAAACCTTAACAAATTTGTTAAGGTTTTTTTTATTAAAATTATTTCTTTTTAGGTAATTGGCGTTGTTTAGCCATTTCTTCTAACTTAGCCTGAAACCCTGATTTCTTTTCTGGCTTTTTCATATTAGCTAATAATTGCTCTCTAATTTTTCCATCGTCAATAAATTTTCTCATTAATAATGTTTGAAGGAAAGTAATAACGTTAGCTAAAAAATAATACCAACTTAAACCAGCCGCGTAACTATTCATTACCGCTAAAAATATAACAGGCATTAAGTACATCATGTACTTCATTCCAGGCATTTGAGTTTGCTGTGGTTGTAGCATGCTACTGTTCATCCAAGTGTAAATTATTGTTGACACAAACATTAATACTGCAAATAAACTCACGTGATCTCCGTAACCCCAAACTTCAAAACCGAAATTATAAACAGAATCATACGTAGATAAATCATCTGTCCATAAAAATGCTTTTTGACGCATCTCGATCGATGCTGGAAAAAAGGCAAACAATGCAATTAAAATAGGGAACTGCAACAACATTGGTAAACAACCCGAAAGTGGATTTGCACCAGCACTTCGATATAAAGCCATTGTTTCTTGCTGTTTTTTCATAGGATCAGCATTGTCTTTATACTTTTCAGTTATTTCATCAATCTCTGGTTTTAAAACTCTCATTTTAGAACTGCTCATGTATGTTTTGTAAGCAATCGGAAATAAAATAGTCTTAAGAATTAACGTTAATAACAAAATCATGATGCCGGTATTTATATTTGGCATACTATTTAATAAAGGAATTACCATCCATTTATTAATATAACTAAATACACTAAATCCAGTTGGTATCATTTTATCTAAATCCTGATTATACTCTTTTAATGTATAATAATGAGTTGGTCCAAAATAAAATGCCATACCAAATTTTTCATTTGCAGTATGCTTATATGGAATTGTCAATTTTGCTTCTATGCGTTTAACAATTTCTAAAGAAGCTGGATTCTCATTTGTTTTTACTGAACTTTCTTCTTTGCTAAATTCAGTATCGGCAATTAATGTTGAGTTAAAAAAATGTTGCTTAAAGCTTACCCATTTAATATTTTGTTCATTCAATAATACTTCTTCGTTCTTTCTTACATTTACATAATCTACACCTTCAACTGCTTGATTGTAGTATACTGTTGCCGTTTCACGTTCTTTTTTAATATCTTTTTCTTGGCCTGGCATACTTTGAGCCCAAAACATTTTTACCCCGTGAGCCTTTTTTGATATGATATCTTGCATCCCTACAAAATTTACATCATAATCAAGCATGTATTCATTTCCTTTAAGCGAATAAATATATTCGATGTATGTTCCTGGATTTGTTGTCTCAAGTTTTAACGTTAACGTTTTTGATTCTTTTCCATTTACGACAATCGCTTTTTCAGAAGTCTTAAAATAAAAACTATCCGTACTAAACTTCATATTTGAGTAAGCGTCAAATTTAATTTCCTGAAAAGTTGAATCTTTGTCGAATAAAATTAAAGGTGTTTTTTTACCATAGCGATTATATTTTTTTAATTCTACTTTTTCTACAACTCCACCTTTTGTTGAAACATAAACTTTTATGTTTTCATTTTCAATTGTAACAATTTCTTTAGTTCCATTTGATGAAACAGAAAAATCTTTATATTTATTTGATGCAATTGCGAGCTTTGCTGAGTCTGATAAATTAGCGGTAACAACGGTTACTGAATCTATCATTTTTTTAGTAGCAACTTCAGCTAAAACTTTTTCGGTTTCTAATGCAGTTTTTTCAACTAATTCAATTGAATCTTTTACGAATTTATTACGTGCAATTTGCTCTTTATTTGGACCAGCTAATGCTAACCAAGTAATTAATATAACTGCAATTAAGCCAAGGCCTATAAGCGATTTTTTATCCATGATGAGGAAATAATTTTAGGGTGCAAATATATGTTTTTTTAATTACTCATATTAGCTAAAAATTGCAAATAATAGAATTTGCATATGGAAGGCTATTTAAAGAAAAGCTTTGATGTTTTCAGCACACACTTCAAAATCTTGCTTTGTAAGTGCCAGCTTTTCGTTACTGAAATTCATATCATTCAGTGTATTAATAGGAATGAGGTGAATATGAGCATGAGGAACTTCAAGTCCGATAACAGTCATACCGACTCTATTACATGGGTAGGCCAACTTTATAGCAATTGCTATTTTTTTTGAAAAGTCCATTAAACCCAAATAAGTTTCACTTTCTAAATCAAAGAGGTAATCAATTTCTTTTTTAGGAACAATTAAGGTATGCCCTTTCTTTAAAGGAAAAACATCTAAAAATGCAATATAGTGAGCATCTTCTGCAATTTTATAACAAGGAATGTCGCCATTAATTATTTTGGTAAAAATACTCGACAATTTAAATAGTAATATCTAAAATTTGAAATGGAATAACGCCTGCAGGAACAGTAACTTCAACTTTATCGCCAACTTTCATTCCAATTAAACCCTTGCCAATTGGCGAATCAATTGATATTTTTCCAGATTTTAAATCTGCTTCATTTTCAGCAACAATGGTATATTTCATTTCCATGTTGTTTTTAAGATTCTTGATTTTTACAGTTGTTAAAATACTTACTTTATTAATATCAAGTTGCGAACTATCTACAATACGTGCATTGGCAACAATTTCATCTAACTTTGCAATTTTTATTTCTAACAAACCTTGATCATTTTTGGCCGCATCATATTCTGCATTTTCTGATAAATCACCTTTATCTCTAGCATCTGCAATAGCTTTTATGATCATTTTACGTTCAACGGTCTTCAAATGATACAATTCATCCTTTAATTTCTTTAATCCTTCCTCTGTATAATATGCTATTGTTGCCATGTTTTGTGTTTTCTTAAAATAAAAGAATCCCGAAAAAATCGGGACTCTTTAAAATATTATAAAAATTAATTACTTTTTTAGAAATTGATTCTAGCTCCAAATGAGTGAACTCCACCAAATGGGTTTGTAAAACGGTAAGAATAATCAATACCGAAAGTAGATTTTTTCTCTCCAATAGGAACCTCAACAGTTGCTCCACAAGATGGACCAGTAAATGCAGTTGTTCTTTTTGAATCACCTTGAAAAATTCCTTTTTCAGTAACTAAACCACCACGAATCATGATAATCTCTTTCCAAGCGTATTCTAAACCGAATAAAAAGTTATCTTTTGTAAATGAATTAGAGGTAAAATTACCAGCAACTGTTAATCTATGAGTTCTTAATTTTCCAGTAGTATCCTGAGTTAAATAAAAATCATATGCTCCACCAATATTTAATAAAGCAGGTAAATCAAAAGCTGCTGATTTACTACTTGCAGTTAATTGATATTGATTACCATAAGCATTAGTCACAGTACCTTGAATTGATAAACCATCACCTTTGTATTGCATTTTTGGTCCAACATTTTTTAATCCAACGCCTAAATGTATTTGATCGTATTTACCAGTGTGATATTGAATACCAGCATCAATAGATACACCTTGAGCCTTAACGTTATCAATACCTTCTGATAAAACTCTTAAAGTGATTCCTCCGTAAATATTATCAGAAAACCCTTTTGCATAAGATAATGCGATGTTAGTAAAACGAGGTGTAAAAGTACCTAATCCACCTTCTGGCTGATCTTCAGTAGTTCTTTCAATTTTACCAGCATTAATTGACATAATACCAATACCAATTGCACCAGTTTCTCCAACACGCTGAGATAAACCAAACGTATTTATGTTTATACCTGTTCCAACTAACCAAGCAGAACGCATAAACATAATTTCAGTTTTACGAGTAAACGCTAAACCTGCAACATTTGTATATTGAGATTCTAATCCACGTGTACGTGACGTATTACAACCAGCCCAACCTGCTGAACGAGCATATGGGTTTATTAATAATTGCGATCCTCCTGCTTGACCAGCACGCTCAGGATTTCCTGCATAAATCTGCATGCTTGATAATACAATTGAACTTGTAAAAGTTAAACTTAAGGCTATATGTTTTATTGTCTTCATAATTTCTTCTTTTATTAAAAATTAAAGTTTAGTAGCTTTGTAAATCTAATGGACGCATTACACCAAACCATTTTAATATTTTTTCTCCAACATCTGGAACATTTACATAAATAATATATAAACCACTAGCAACAGGTATTCCACTTTGGTTTTTAATATCCCAATCCTGATAAGGCAAACGTTTAGAATGAACATATTCTGATGAAGTAACATTTATATCTTCTTGTCCAGAAACATCACGATCAAATGTGCGGATCAACGTTCCATTCATCGTAAATATTTTGATTTTACATTTATTAGGTAAATTCGTAATACGTACTACGTTATCAATTCTACTTGTTTCATAAGTTGAATAGGCATAATAAGGGTTAGGAACCACATTTATTAAATCTAACGCTGATTTAGCTTTATCTGCATTATTAATATCAGAGAAAATATCAGCAGTACTAAATGTGTACAACCCAAAATTATTATTTAATGGTGCATTAAGCGTATCGGTACTATAGTTACCATACAATACAGCTGTAGGCATAGTAGCACAAGGCGTTAATGCATCAGTTACAGCACCTAAACTTGTAAAATATGATCCTGCTAATCCGCGTTTGTATGATTTTTTAACACGTAATCTAACTTTAGCATTACAAGGCATATCTGCAGGATTAGAGAATGAATATCTATTATCAGTTAATAATGGCATATTTACCCACATAGCATCTGACCAAATGTTTGCCATGACTACAGCTGATTGTGCTCCTGTTGCAGGTGCTGCTCTTTTATACTCATTTGCAAAATCTTTATAGTTTGCATACGTACCAGATCCAATAAATTGACCATTCATTCCTGAAGCAGTAGTATACTTAGACCCACTTCTACTATGACCAAATACATAAATATAATGTCTACCACCAAATGCATAACGGTAACCAGTTTGTGTAGAAACTGTAGTTGGATTCCAAATCATATCTCTTCCATTATTAGCACCTTGGTAAGAATCTTCTCCAAAAGCAATGTTTAAGCGTTCTCCTGTTTCCAAATTCACAGCATAACCAGGGAACCAACTACAACCATATGATAATGTATCAAAAATAGCCTCAGCAGTATTACAACCTGCAGAACCCCAAGCAATTCCTTGCTTATCAACAGAACGTGATCTACGTAAATCGAACTTTTTAGCACCAGTTGGATTAGCAGCAACTTCGTCGCATTGCTCAATAACTAATGATCTAGTCCATTTACTTTTGTCGGACGTTAAAACAATGTCAACACTCGATAAATTTCTTAAATCATACGGTGAGCTTAATACACCAGATCCTGAAAACATTCCACCATATCCAGGAGCAGCAGCAGTAGCAGTGTTTGGTAAAGCCGCCACTTTATATGGAGCAACTAAACAATATGGAGCCCATGTACCACCTAATATTCCTTCAAATACTTGATTTGGGTCGTTAAATGACCCGCTACCAAAATTATAATCATTTTGATTATTATCCGTTGCGCTTAAATAAGACCCCGAACGAATCCAGTTATTACCATCTGTTCCATCTCTATCAGGCACACCAGTTAACCAAATTTTTGTTGGGTCAGAAAAAGTAATAGAAGCTTCTAAGAAATCCCCTTTTTGAACAATTTTATCAGTTACTGTATTTGCAGGAGATGAAACACCACCGGCATCATTTACCTGGCCAATGTTAACCGACAATCCGATTTCGCTAAAATAAAACTCTTCGCCAACTTTTATTGATTTACAAGGTTTGTATTCTTTATTATTTGTTAAATCTTTTAATACCCAAGTTACGCTATCACCAGCAATTGAACCAAACTTAGTGCTTTTAATAGATACTTTATCATTAATATTATATACACAAGCATTTGCAAGTGAAGAAGCCTCATTGTTGTAATAATTTTTCTTAATAAATGTAACCGAAAACTGAGAGTTAGGTACATTTAATGGATCAACTACTCTAATATTTATTGGGCCTTTTCCATTTGCATAAGTAAGGACGTCTGTTCTTCCTGCATTACTAACAACTTGTTCCATCGTTTCATCACTGAAATCCAAAACATTACCACCGTTACCATGTCCTTCATATCTTGTAATTTTTGGACCGTAACCATAATAAGAGTTTGCACCTGTTCCTGATTTTTCAGGATCTGGAATATGAGGAATTCCATATGCTTTTTTAGATTTACGACCTTCTAAATAAGGGCGTTTTTGGCCTAAAAAGCTTGCGCCATTTTGTCCCGACCAAGATACGTCTTCTTTGTATTCTGCATATTGATTATATGCATATGCAACCGTTAAAAAATAATATTGCTTGTTATTAATTACTTTTTTATCACTAAAACTAGAAAACTCATCTTTTGTAAAATGAAACGTAGATGCAATTCCATTATCTTTTCCTTCAACTTTTAAAATAGCAATGTCTCCACCCGAAGTTGCATCGTATTCATAATTTACTAAACGCTTAATTCCATTATTTACATCACAACTAAAAACTAATTTTGCTTTAGAAAGATCAGTTAAGTCTTCTTGAGAAACAGATTGGTTACGTAATTGAAACACCTTAAATCCTTCAAAATGGTAATATCTATCTACATTTTTAAATAATGTAGTTGTGTTAGTCCCAGTCCCTACTGAAGTTACAGTATCAACGATAATCGACACATCTAATTCTTTATATTGATTTAAGTAATTATTAGAAGTGCTTTTATTTGTAAAATAGATGATTAATTCATCATTAAGCTCTTGTATAGTCATATCAGGAGCTTCTGGACCACTTAATACTTTAAAGCAATTATCAAATAAAGCTTGTGCTTTATCATCGGCAATTTTTAATAAAGGAATTGCAGATTTCGGTGTATTTGGAGCACTTGATTTTGCCCATGGCAAACCAACAGTCACAAAATTTACAGCACCTGGCTCTAACTCAAATGGTCCTGATGATTGTAAAAAACGTCTATCACCTGGAGGCGAAGATTCTTCCCAAGTTGCAGGGCCACAAGGACTATTTGTATACGTATCGCCAGGAAATGCAAAGCTTGTTGGAATTGAGCCACCATAACCGCTTGCAGCATCACATGTAAATGGTGTGCCATCTCTCCAAAACCCAGTCATATATTGATAAGTTTGAACAGCGTTTTGAGGATCGGTCGTATTAAGATTTACACCAGCAAAACTGTTGTTAAAAAATAAAAATTTAGTCATTCCCATTTGTTCCCCCGGTTCATCAATACCATTAACCCCATTATCATCAATACCGTTAACTGTATTGATTGGTCCTTGAAAAAAGTCGCAACCTAAAGCAGGAATATAATCTAAGTATCCATTTGTACCACCAGCTGTTTCATCATAAGCATCTCCGTTATAGATAAAACCTAACCCTCTTTTTACATCACAACCAATATAATCATCTTTGTAATAACCTAAGTCAGCATCAGTCCACACAGTCATGTAGGCATCAACTAATTTAAATGAAGAACGATTAATGATTTGGTAATTGTAAAAAGTCATGTTATTAATATCATCAGTCGTTTTAAAAGCAAACGCTTGAGCACGAACTTCTAAACCAATTGCTTTACCACCAGTTGCTTGATGCACATCTCCGTTATCATTATACACCCACCAAAGTGTTTCATCACCAAATACACGTGCTTTACAAACACCTAAATTATCTTTTCCGGCATTGTTGTAAACATCATAATAAGGATAATCTCCTTGTTCTGGTTCATAAACACCATCACCATTTGGGTTACCGAATTTATCAACCCAAGGAGCTAAATATTGATCCTGATTTAAAGCTAGATCACCAGTACCTGGCCAGTTTTTAATATTGTTTGTAATTGAACCTCCAGCTAAAACAAATGCATCAACTTCAGTACGAGTTATTTTAAAGATTTTATCGTATTTCTGACAAACATCACTTGTAATAGAAGCATCAATCGTACTTAATGGACCAGTCCAAAAATCAATACCATTTTGACGATAAGTTTGAGCCGCAACTTTTAATTGCCCACCTAAATCTAAACCACCAAACCAAACGTTTCCAGCAAAGTTAGATGAAATCCATTTCGCTTTTTCTTCAACTTTTGGAATAACATAATAAGAATTACCTGAACCAAATAAATCCCACCACATATCTGAACCAGAATAGATGATAGTTCTTACATTATTTACAGCCAATTCTGCAGAAGATTGAGGCGCGGAGCAACCTGCCATAACCTTGCTAACTTCAGATGTTCTAAATACAGATCCTTCTCTTTCTTTTGCATTCACACACAGTACACTTAGTGTAGCTGCTGCCATTAAAAGATGTTTGTTTAAATTGTTTATAGTTTGCATAATTTAATATTTTATTGATTAGAAATCTAACATCACACCTATTCTGATTGTACGAGGGCGAGAGTAGTTGCCCGGACTATTTAAAAAGATTTTATACTGATCTGTAAATCCTTGTGGACTAACATTACTGTTAGTTGCTTGTTGACCAGCAGCTGTATTTAAATAACCATCATCATTAGCATTACCAGTATAGTTATATACATTTTGGATATTACGCGTATTGAATAAATTTAAAACTTGTAAATAGATATTTAAAGCAGCTTTTTTCTGTTTGTCACCTTCTTTTTTACCCCAAACTAAATCAATGTCTTTGTCGATACGTAAGTTAGCACGATATTGCCATGACTTTCCAGATCCGTATAATGATCCTAAAATAGGAGCCTTACTGCTTGTGCCTTGTCCAGATACAGGTGTAGCAAGAGTATAACGAGTGTATGGAGTACCAGAACCAATTAAGAAACTTAAATTTGCTCCCATGTTTTGGAATATTTGAACTGTTTGTTGCGTTTCTTTCTTAGTTCTATTAAATTGAGGTCCTTTGTAATCTTTTCCTTGACCAAAACGGTAATCAAACGTAAATACCATATTATGACGTTGATCGTAATCTAAAGGCATTGTTACACGTAAATTTGGTTGCCCAGAGTTAGCTAAGTTAGCTCCTGATCCAGCACTTGAACCAGATCCTTCAGCAAACTGTAATGTATAGTTTGCGTCAAATTGTAAACCATTAGTACGACGCATTTGAAATTCTAAAGACAACCCTTTAACTGTTCCAAAATCTGCATTAGCATAAGTCGTATAAGATTTAGGATAAGCTTGAGTAACGTTAACAATTGTTACTTGATTTCTCATTTCTTTATAGAATGCTGTTAATTTTAATACTGCATTTTTCTTTTCATTTAATATTTGGTTGTATCCTAATTCGTAATCAATTGTTTTTTCAGGAGCTAAGTTTGAGTTTGTAATAAATGGCAAACTCGAAGTAGAACCAATAAAATAATAATCTTTCGGATCAAAACGCATATCAATTCCAGTAGGACGCTGAGTTAACACATCATAATGAGCAAAGAAACCTGCAACATCAGATATTGGAAATGAAAATGCAACACGAGGCATTACATTAATTTGTGGTTTGTAATCTTTAAATGCATTAACACTAAATGCATTATTTGAAGCAAAATCAGCATCTTTTAACCAAGGTGATACTTTTCCATCAACTGCAAGTCCTGTTGGATCAGAAATTTCTTTACCTTCAACGTTATACCATGTTTTTCCATCTCTATATCCAGTAATTCGAGGACTTGAACTTTTATTATCATCAACATAAACAACAAAATTATCTTTAATGTTATCAGGTCTACCTTCAGATTTCTCGCCAGCAGTATACGCTTCGTGAAATAAGTATTGATCTTTTAATACTTTTTGATTTGCATCGAAACGGTCAACACGAACACCTACGTTAAACTTAATATCTTTAAAGTCAAATTTATCTTGGATATAACCAGATACATAAATTGGTTTAAATCCACCAACATTTAAAGTTTGATTTCCTTTATCATCTTTTTTATTTAAAAATCTATCTAAAGATGTATTTGTATTGTCTTTATTTCCTAAATAATCGTAACCATAATAATCAACTAATGGGTTAACACCTTTAAATAATAAATCAGATGCGCTGAACATACTTAGTTTCAAATCGTCAGGATTTAATCCGTCAGTATTAATATAGGATTGATTATTTGCTGCTAAACCCATTTGCTCTCTTAAAGACTTATCAAATTGACTTTGTGTTTCAGCATCATAAACATAATTAGAATAATAATGGTTTTCAGTACCACTTAATTCAGGAACTAAAATGCTGTTTTTTGTATCTAAAGTAGTTAAGTGCGTATTTGTAATTTCGCGCATACGAGTCCATAATCCAATTGGATAAACGGAGTATCCTGTATTATTTCTTTGATCATATTCAACACCAATCATTAAAGAGTGGTTTTTTATATCTGCCGAGAAGTTTGAAGCGAAACGTAGTTGTGAATTATCTGTTTTTGTTGCACCATTATATTGGCGCCCTGTAGCAGAAAATAAACTGTAAATGTTTGTTGGTCTATCACCATTAATAAAACCAAAGTTACTTTGCGCATTTTGTACAGTTGGTAAACTGCCATAATAATCAAAAACTTGAGATGTATAGTTAGCTGCCGTGGAATTAGTTTCACTTCTTTCAAATGTTACATTACTTAATGAGCGCCCTGTATATTGCCAATACGAACTATCTGTACCAGCATATACATTAATATAATTAGATAAGCCTGTATCAGCAGTTTGATTAAACTTACCGATGTACCCGTAATTAAAGTATTTATCCTTGTGAGAATCATCTTGAGTTTTACTTTTAGATTTCTCATACGAAGCTAAGAACGTAAAAAAAGCATTTGAAATAACTGATTGCGATTTCTCTTTATCAGCACCATTTTGGACTGTACCAAACTTTTGACGAATATTGGCATAAACTCTATAAGTTTGGTCAATTCTTTGAGGATTATTTTGAGCATTATATAAAGAATATTCATAAACATAAGAATGGGAATTACCATAATCAAATGCTCCACCTAATGTTAAATTTGTGTTAGGAGTAATTTTAAAATCTAATTTTCCGTTTAATTGAATACTACGACTTGCAACGTTTTGACGAGCTTTAACACGATCAAAATCACCTTCAGTTACGTAATATAAAGCAGGATTAAATCCTTTACCTGATGGCGCAACAATTAATGGGCTTGTTTCAATTTCTTTTAATTTGTCATCTTTTAATTTGTATATTTTATTGTAAGAAGGAGTTGGGTCTTTTTCATAAGTTCCTTGTCCAGATAATATAAAACCAATCACAGGTGTTTTGTTACCGGCAGAATCTTTCTTTTGCCAAACTGGGCCACCAACTGAAAAACCTAATGAGTTATAACCATATTTATCAGTTAATTGAGAAGATATTAATTCGACACCACCAAAAAAT
>JAYVIS010000019.1:0-5550 GCA_043769975.1 Bacteroidota bacterium | reverse complement strand
ATCTCAAATCATAAAAAGAGAGCATAACATATGAAATTTAAAATCGGCATACTTCAATTATTAACTTTCGTGTTTTTAAATTTAACTGCACAAGAAAATCAAAATATTGAGCTCTCAAAATTAACTTCAGGAAATTTTACTGTAAATAAAGTCATTGAAAACGGAAGTAATTTTAAGTTTGAAACTGCGGCTAAACAATGGCCAGTTAGTTTTATTAAAACAGGAGATATTATCTCAGAAGTTGTTGTAAATAGAGCTGGCATCATCGAAGAAAAATATCAATCTGATTTACCTGCATTTCCTGCTTATTACAAATCTGAAACAAGCGAAATAGTTGTAAGTGCTATTGATAAAAAAATTTACTATTATACGTTTAGTATAAAAACTGGGTCTTCAATAAAATACATTTTCTCTGAATCAAAAGTAAAAAGTTATGCTGACGAAAAAAGTGCTTTAGATGATTATAGAACTAAAATTAAAGAACTTCAAACTACGGCCCGTGGACAAAGAATTGAAGAGAGTAAAGCAATTGCTGAGAAACTTGCTGAAGAAAATACGCTGAAAGGCAAAACCATTAAAGCGATTAACATTATTCCAGTTAATAAACCAAATGAGATTGGCCTATTAACCATTGTTGCAATTGGTTTTGAATTTGTTTTAGATAATGGTAAAATTTTGAAAACAAAAAATTTAGGCGGATTTACTCCGTACACAGATTTTGAAACGGAAGTTAAAGGTGGTGAGTTTGCTGGTGGTGATTTTAAAGTGGCAGATGATTCACGAAAAATTCCAAATGATAAAATTGAAATCTCAGTTTGGTCGGCTTTTGATCAAAAAAAATTGATTGGAAAATTTAGTTGTCCTATCAATTATAAAAATGATGTTAATTATTTTTATCAAGGTAATTCTGGTTCATCAGGAAGAGCTTATACACAAGGATATACGGTGAATGGTATAAATGGCAACGATGGAAAAAGTGTGGCTATAAATGCCACAAGTATGCTTATAAATGGAGAGCAAATTAATAAAATAGTAATAACGGATGCTTCTTCTGGTAGAATAATGTCGGAATCAAAAATAAATGCAAATCATACACTTAACATAAATGTGAATGGTGGAAATGGCGGAAACGGAACAGAAGGGTCTGGAAACGGAGGTAATGGAGGTAATGGTGGCAATGGCGGTAACATTACTTTATCTGGCAATGGTGTAGCAACCTTAAAAATCTCTGTAACTAATTCTGGAGGGAACGCCGGTGTTGGCGGAAAAGCAAAAACACAATCTTTTGTTAATGGATACAATGGAACAAAAGGACGAAATGGAACATTAATTAAATAAAAACCAAACAATATAAACCAAACAAAGAAAAACAGATTACTATGAAAAAACTAAAAATGATTGTAACAGCAGTAATGCTAATTTTATTTGGATACGATTCCAATGCACAAACAATAAAAGCAAATTTTGACGCGTTTAATTTAGAGAAGGACGAGATGGGAGTGACTGGCCAATATTTCGGAAAAGTAGATAAAAGGTCTTTCGGTTTTAGGTTTGTAAAAGAGGTTGATGGGAAAATTGTAAATGAATTACATTATTTTGAAAAAAAGAAAAGTGCGGAGCCTCAATTAAAAATGTCATTAAAAGAAAGTTATTTGACAAAAAATAAAGTGAAACTTTTTTATGCTTGGGTTAATTCTTCTGCCGCTGGTTATGTTGAATTAATTGAACTTGAATCAGGAGTTTTGGCACAAATTCAAGGCGATCAAAGTAATAATAATGGCGGTCCCATTACATTAGAAGCTAAAAGAAAAGTGATTGATGTAATGGTAAAAGATCAAGCTAAATTAGCTACGTGGGATGTTGAAACTGCACAAGCAAAAGTAGATATGATAATTGCGTCATTGAACACTGAAAAGATAGAAAAAGAAAATGCTGAGTGGATGAAAAATGAAGTCTACGCAAAAAATGTACAAAAAGTAGTTTTTGCAGCACAATGGTACCATCTTCAAAAGCAAGGTTACCCTGATAAAATTGGGGTTAATGGTGCAGATTTTAAAACAGAATTAGAGATGGATGGTAACATGATGTTTATGGCATTTTTTAAAGTTCCACCAAGCGTTAAATATCCTGGACAACAAATAAACATAGAGTATGAAATGAATAGCCAAAAAGTAAACAGAGAAACGCAAAGAAAAAAGTCTGCAGCTTGGAGTAATATGGTAAAAATTATCGAAACAAAAGATGTTGAATACCGTCAGTCATCTACTAGATCTATTCGCGAATATAATGCTTATCAGCGTGCTTATATGCAGGATTATGCCGCTATTCAATTACTTTACAGCAATAAAGACAAATTTAAAGTTGGACAATCTTACCAAATTACTGTTAGGTTTTATGCTCATAGAGATGGTGAAAATGGCGATTTAATTGCCGAAGGTGTTGTGAAATTAAAGTATACAGAAAAAGCGAAATTAGTATTTGAAGGTGATCCTACAAAGCCTGAATTAAAAGGCGTTTGGGCACAATTTGAAGAGTTCTTAAATGAATAATATTAATTAATTTAGATAAATTTTTGAAATAAAAAAAGAGCTCATCATAATTGATGAGCTCTTTTGTTTACACCTTTTTTAATACTTATTCCTTTTTTACAACAAATTTACCCGCAATAAAAGCCATTGGAATATAAGCTCCTGCAAGATCTAAAATAGAAAACCATATTGGAGATGGTAGCAAATAAATATTTACAATTCCTCCTATTAAAAAAAAGATACCAATAGCTAATGCAAATTTCATTTTATGATTTAAAGCAATTAGTGCGGCTATTAAAGCACCACAAAATGTTCCTAAGGCATGGGCTAAAAATGGTAAAATAAAATGTTTGGGTTCAAATAATGGCAAGGATAATTTTAATCCTTCCATAGTAGTAACATCGGCGCCATTTGGTGGTGGAATAATAGAACCACTTACCTTTATAATGGCCATATTCACAATACTTCCTAGCACTATACCGATAATAATTGCTAAACTATTTCTAATTATTTTCATCTTAATTAATATTTAATTATTTTTTTTGTTGACTCTTGTTGACCTTGTTTAAATTTTAAAATATAAACGCCATTTTCTAAATGAGAAATATCAATTGTTTTTTTATTTAAACAACTTAACATTAATTCGCCAAGTGTCGAATATAAGTCAAGCGAGTAGGGGTTTTCAAGATTTTGAGTTTCAATTGTTAGGTTACTTGTGGCAGGATTTGGGTATATGTTTAATGTTTGACTGTTCTGATTTTCATCAATACCAGTTGCACTCAATCTTTTTTGGTAAAAAATTTTATATTGCGTACCTATCTTTTTGTGATAATACATTTTTGTTTTATCTGTTGTAAGTGTTGGCGCTTCAGGAAAAACGCTCGGACTTGTTACAAGGACTTGTGGTAAACTAAAAGCATTGCTTGTGTTTGTTCTGACAGAAACTAAAATTTCTGTTTGTGTACCTGTTTTTAAAACCCTCGAATAATATAATTCTAAGCCATCATTCGTTATGTTTGGAGCATAAACCAAATAATTAGAAGTGTCATTTACATTGGCCATCAGAAATGATGTATTACTTAATTTATTAAATGTAGAGTCATTTATTTTTTGTGCAATACCCATTGATGATTTACAAGGTACGCCTATACAACTATTAAAATAGGCATTGCAATAAATCAAATGATTGCCATCATAATTTGTTGTAGCATCCATAATTAAATAACCAGGCGAATTAATATAAAAGTCACCATACACTTTGCCAAAATTTGTATAACCAGCGCCCGTAAATTTAATACGGTGTAAGTTTTCGTATTGTGCTGGATAATCTCTTAATGACACCCAATAAAAGTTATTTGCCGAATCAACTGATGCAACGGCGTCTAATCTTGGAGTCACGGTTTGGTTAACAATGGGAACTAAGCCAATTAAATTAAAAGTAGAATCATTAACCTTTGCGGCATAATATAAGCTAGTGGTTATTGCATCGTTTAGGCTGTTAAAAAATAAGGCATTGCCATCAGTAGAAAGTGCCGGTTCCATAGCATCAAATGATAATCCATTAATGGTTACAGACGTTTCATTCCCAAACACAGGGTATGTTTGACTTTGTATGGTGTTGCTAATAACAACTAATAAAATAATTAAAATTAGAAATGCTTTCATTTGATGAAAAAATAGTTAATGCGATTAATACTAAAGATATATTTTTAATAGACTTTTACAAAACAAAATAAATTTCTTTCATGAAGGGAAAAATTTTGCAAATACTGAAACCTAATGCGAGAATGATTTATAGCTGATGTTAGCTGCAGTTAATTTTCTGCCTTAATAAATTGCATTGTTCTTTCTTTTCCATCCACAAACTGCGTCAAGATTAATTCGTCAATTGTCAATTTTCGTATTTTATAAATTTCAATTTCATTTATATTAGTTGTTCCCGGTGAGTTCAAATATCCAACCTTTTTTGTAAATGTAAAAATTATAGTTTTATCCATTTTATTTACAATCCATTTCCCTTGTCTTTCGTGGCCAAAACCACAGGAAAAAGGTGCACTAAATATTGCAGTTGTGTCCAATTTAATGTTTAATTGATACAAACCACCTCTATTAATTTCTACTCGTATTACTTTATCATTCTGGTCAATTTGACCTTGAGTCCAACTGTTGATTAGCAGTTCATAGTTAACCATGTTTTGTCCGAAAACAAAAAAGCTTGTTGTAATTAAAAATATTGTCAATAAATATTTCATTTTGTTGTTAATTGCTGCTAACGTTTTGAGTTTTGCCTATATTGGTTTGAAATCGTTTCTAACCGAAATGCTTGTTTAAAGATACTATGTTTGTGAACATTTGCAAAGTAAAAATAAAAAAACTATTCTACCGCTTTTGCAAAAGCCGAAGCCGAATGTGAGCATAAGTTATAGCCGATGTTATAAGCTGGCCTTAATAAATAGTAAAACCAAGTGAAATTCCAATTCTTTTAGTAATTCCATATTTTGAAATAAATTCGTTTCCTTGTATAGTTGACCATTTAATTCCATTTATTTCTGCGTCCTTTAAATTGCATGTCGAATAAAAAAAAGATACAACAGAAGATTTCCAAAAACTTTCGTTTTCTGAATTAAAGTTAATGTAACTGTTTTTGAAAAGTGAATAGGGCTTAAATGAAACTTCGTATGTAAATGTCGAAAAACTAAAATATAAATTGTCAGCCCCTCCATTTTGAATAAATTTATTTCCATAAACATTTCCAATCCTATGAGTTTCACCACCTTGTTTAAATGAAAATAAAATTCCACCAAATCGATTTGGAAAAACAGAAAGCATAATGCCAATATTTCCAAATGAACCGCCGTGCATAGACTGCCCGTTAAGTCTGTCTTTAAGGAGATTTGCTGTAACAAAACTTACACTGTCAGAGTAATTTGAATTAAAGTTCGAATTAAAATCATCAATAAATTCTTGTGATTTTGGTTGTTTATAAAAAAATCCATTAATTGGTTTCAATTCATAAAAAATT
>JAYVIS010000018.1:0-2819 GCA_043769975.1 Bacteroidota bacterium | reverse complement strand
AAACCTACACCAAATCCCCGACACGACCAAAGCAAGACCAAAACAAAAAACTTCAAATGCCTATTCCAGTCCAACCCAAACACAAGTCCATAACCATTAAGACCGACCAGCCTCATCCAAAACCTCATCTAAAAACATACCATACTCATCTTAAGACAAGGCCTTGAGCAAAGCCAATGGCCAGACCGCTCCCGACAATAAAACTTCAACCATTGCCATAGCGACCAACCGTCAATTGTAACATATTTGTAACATTTTGAAGTTTTTTAAATTGTAACTATTTTAAATTCCAAAAAGTTACACATTTGTTACACACTAACAAGCTCAAATTCAACCAATTAACCAATTTGTAACTTTGTAACGCATTTTCGGCCAAAACTCATATATACAAAAATGCCATTTTGAGAGTTTTTAAATATATCTCTTTTTACTCTAAATAAAGTTACAGTAGTATATATATAGTAAAAAAGAACTTCAAACCCTTGATTTATAGTAACTTACAAGTGTAACTTTTTTGTAACTTTTTTGTAACTTTTTTGTAACGAAATTTAAAACGTTACACTATGGTTACAACCCAAATTGAGCCCATCTAGCTCAAGCATAGCGAGTTACCAGCCAAAAACCATATAAAACAACCATTTAAAAAAATTTAAAAAAAATCCAAATTCTAGTCCAATTCACATAAAAAACGACCAAAAACCATAAAAAATGCCATAAAATGCCAAAATCCATTCCAGCTATAAAAAATGGCCATTTCAATCATAAAAAACGGCCAATCTCGCCATAAAAAATTGGATGTATCTGTAAAAAACAGAAAATTGCATTCGAGTGGTAGGCGCTGGTATGGAGAGGGGGGCGGTTTTTTTTCGGCATCATGTCGCATGTTTGTTGGCCTTACAAGGCATGGAGCTACATGATACGATTCAAACCTTTGCATGTTTGTTTTTGGGCATGATTGAATCCGACATGGCCAACGTTGGCATGATTTGTCTTATTAGGCCTTATTAGGCCTTAATTAGATTCAAATAAGCGTTTTTAAGCGTTTTTAGGCCTTATTAATTGTTGCATGGTATATTGATACGTTTTTTTTGATTGGATTCAATAGGATTAAAATAGGTATTGAACAAAGGGCAAACGAACCAACAATATAAGCATGGCATGATTCAATCAATATATTGAAGTTATTTTTTAGCTCCTTATATATAAGATAGTATTAATATAGTTATTTTGTTGCTCCTTATATATAAGGAATCATGGCCAAATAACTACATGTAAAAATATTTATATTAATACTAGTAGTTATTAATATATTTTGTATCTTTACAAGGTCGAAGAGATACGGCAAATTTGAGTAATTTTAACCTTAAACCATTGATTATGAGCAAATTATCTACTGTAAAAACAAACAAAAAGATAGGTACAAACATCTATTTTTACGCTTTTTTAGCGTTATTTTTTACCATGGCATGTTTCTTAAGTTACTTTTTTTATACTTTATTAGGTTCAATTTGGGCCATGATTCAATATATTTTGTATCTATTTTTTATTGGTATTGTACTATTATTGACAATCAATTTAATGAAGGAATAATCATGGCAAATTATATCTATACCGATATTGAAGTATTAAGCAAAGTTATTAAAACCAAAAAAAGCATGCTTAATAGATTGGAGCAACAAGGAACAAACAACAACATGATAAACTTCAAAATAAAAGAGATTGAAGTTTTAAACCAAAAAAAATACAATTTAATTTTTAAAACTATTTAATATTAACCTTTAATTTTTTAAAATATGAGCAAAAACCAAAAACAAACCGTCAAGACTTCAAAAATTGAAGCAATCACAATTAATTCTAATTTAATAACAAAAACAGAAAAAGACATGAAAACTATTGAAACCGAACAAACCGAAAATGCAAACATCGAAGCTATTGAAACAGCAAACGTGGAACATCAAATAACTGAAGATGTTGAATCTTTATTCATGCAAAATTACAAGACCTACCGTAAAAATGTAGAGTTATTAAATCTTATTGAAGATTACAACTTACTACCTATTGAGGACAAAAAACAAGTTTTACAAGCTAGCCACGATGTTCAAACCTATCTAGAAAATGCAAATAAAAACATGCTAGAAATAAACAAAAACATGGCCCATGAAATTAAATTGAACAAAACCCAAATTTCAAGCAATAAAGATAGGATTAAAGATTTGGGCGAAAAGTACGGTTCAATTAAAAAACCAACGCGCAAAGATTTTTGCATGTTCATGTTCAACAATTGGAATACTCCGCAAAATGTTTTAAAACATGCTTTGTCGGCTGATTTTTACGGGTTTGATGCAAAAAATATCGTCAAGACTAATATTACAATAGTTGATACAATAGGAGGAACGGATAAGACGGTAAAATTTGCATCTTTTATTGCCGAAAATCCTATGGAAGTTGCAACAACTAAAACGGGCATGAAAGTTTACAAACTTGTAACTCCTTTTTTACAATTTACGGCACGAGATTATGAAGAGTATTTTTTGAACTTAAGAACCTTAAGCGAAACGGCCAACGAACCGAACGAACCGACCATGGAAGCGCAGGGTGGTTTGGAAGTTGTTGAAGTAGATTTTTAATCTTTGTTTTTTAACCTAAATTTAAAAGCCCATTAAAATGGGCTTTTTTTTTGCCCTATTTTTAAAATTTGATTGAATCCTATTTTAAAGCGTTTTAAGGCCTATCTAACTTAAAAGTATATCAATATATTAGTTTGTTATTTGAAGCGAAAATAGGGCCGTTAAAATTGTAAATTTGGCCTATCTAACTAT
>JAYVIS010000017.1:0-9962 GCA_043769975.1 Bacteroidota bacterium | reverse complement strand
AAACCCTGTATTTGCCAATAACGAAACTTTATAATCATTTTCCAATTTCCAAGTGAATCCTAAGTTACCAGTTACTGCCTGATTATTTTGGTTAGCAGTTGTAAATGGAAATTTAAAAAATGTTGTATCAATAAATTTACAAGTCAAACTCGTATTGGTGTAACGAATTCCATCAGTAATTACTAAGGTTTTACTAAACTCCCAAGCGTGAGAAACATAAGCAGCAAATGTTGTCATTTTACTGCCGCCACCTGCATAACGCGTATCTGCAAGAGTTTCAACGTTGGTTGAAATATTTTTAAAATTTGCAGTTGATTGTACATCATTATTTGTGAGTTCAATTCCGTAACGCACCTCGTGCTTTTCTTTAATCAATTTGTAAGCATCCACATTTACAGACAGCACGGTTACATCTTCCATTTGCGTTTTACGATTTAAATTTTGGAATCTGCGAGTAATTCTATCTTGGTCAATTTTCTGATATGCTAAAATTACTTTTACATTGTCTGAAATAGCAGTTTTGCCATCATAATTTAATGTGTAAGCAGCTAATAAACGCTTTTGAGGTCCATACCCATTTTCAGCAAATTTAAATTTACCACCACTATAATCTCCATTTAATCGATCATAACGTGGCAAAAAACCTGAAGATCCATATTGAAAGTTTAAATTGTGCGTAACATACTTACCTGTTTTAATATTAAAACGTTGCATGATGTCCATTTGAGAATACCCACTTTCTTTTTGTAAATTATTATCAGAATTTTTAATCATGGTATCTCTATCATTAATTCTATCTTGATAATATGTTCTATCCCAATTATTAGTATAACCTGTTAATTTATTTGAGCCGCTTCTTAAGTCTCCGAAATCCGAAAATGTAATATTAGTTAATGAAGCAAATTTTTTCCAACCTAAATTAAAATCTAAATGTCCCGTTTTTTCTTGCGCAGCTGATGCATAACGAACCATCGCATTAGTTTTTACAAGCATTTTATCGTCAGTACTAAATTGTGCGTTTTTTGTGTAAAAATGCATCACACCACCTAATGCATCACTACCATAAATAGTTGATGATGAGCCGAAAATAACTTCTGTTCGTTCAATCATATTAGCATCTATAGTTGTTACATCCTGCAAATGCCCGCCACGATAAATAGCATTATTCATTCTCACACCGTCAATAACTAATAAAACTTTGTTTGCTTCAAAACCTCTTAAGCTTGGACTTCCTCCACCTGCTTGACTTTTCTGAACAAAAACTTGTCCTGTATTTGATAATAAATCGCCACTGGTAGCAGGATTTGTAAATTCAATATCCTTTTGTTTAATTATTTCCATAAAATACGGAACATCAATTTTGTGTTCTGATTTTCGGTTTGCCGATAAAATAATTTCATCTAAAATAACCGATTTAGAAGCCAAATCAATTATAGCATCAGTATTCACCAAAGCTTTTTTAGTAGAATAACCAAATGAAAAAATTAAAATTGAATCAACTTTATTTAGAGCTGAAATATCAGCTTTACCTTTTACATCAGTAAAAACCTGTTTGTTGTTTTTATCTTGAATAACTGCCATTTCCAAAGGCTCACGCGTTGACATATCTCTGATGGTAATAGTTTGCGAATACCCAGTAAATGTTAGTGTTGTTAATGCAAGTAATAGTTTATATATTTTCATTTTTTTAAACATAATAATATTCTTATAAATCAATTTAATTTTTCACAAAATGGTGTGATTACACTCATTTGTTGATAATGATTAAATAAGAAAACACTTGATTGAATTATTTTAACTAAGTATCGAATAGGCAATTTAACCTAAATTAAAAGGGCTAAATTATCTCAAGAAAATAACAAAATATTCCAAAATGTTATCTCAGGTTATTTTTCTTCTATGAAAGAAGTCTAGTAATATTAATAAGTGTTTCCTAAGAAAAATTGGGAGGAGGAGTTTCGATCAATAAATATCCTTTTTGAATTGTAACCAATTTTATTGCGCCAAAAGAAATAACATTATTACCATTTTTAAATTCAAAGGTATCATTATTAAAAACGCATTTTAATGATAATAATTGTTTTAATAATTTGGCAGACTGAGATGAGTTTTTTAAATCATTCTCATTATATATTGAAGCAAATTGTTTTTTTAATTCCATTTCCTCCTTATCAGAAACAACGGTTAAAACAACATTTTCATAATTTATTTCAACACTTACAATATCATATAACTTACCAAAATATACGATTTCTTTATTCTCATCTTCCCAAACTAAATTTTTTGAATTTTTATATAATTGTTTTTTTTGAATTTCGATTTTAGTGAATGAAATTGTCTTTTTGTTTTTAAAAACATAGGCTTTAAAATCTTTTTTATACGATTTTAAATACAATTTAGACATTACATATGTACCTGTACTCAAAACAGTTATTAAAAATAAAGTAATTATGATAGTAATTTTTTTCAAAATAATTCAGCAAATATACTATGTCTACTCTTTTACAAATTTTTGTTTGGCAATCTGTTTTCCATTTTCGCTAATGGTTAAAAAGTAAAGCCCAGCATTTAATTGACTCACATCAATTACATTTGAATTATGAATTTTATTTAATACAATTTTTCCGCAAACGTCAACAATTTCAATACTTACAAACTGTTGATTATATCCGTCATATTTAAATTGCAATTGATTAAAGGACGGATTTGGAAATAAACTAAAATTTAAATTTTGTTTATCCACCTCATTAATACTAGTTAAATTACTTAATTTAAATGGTCTGAAAAACCGCCAAATTTCTTTTGAAGCACTAAAATCCTGATTGGTAACTCCAATCGTAAAAGGTGCTCCTGGCCAAGTATGCGCCCCGCCATTTACACGATAATGTTCAACAGTGCTTCCCAAAGTACCACCTGAATATACAAAATGATCAGCTGTACAACCATCCGTTAAGTTAATATTAGGAACTGCAGTGGTTGTAGGAATTATGCTGCAATTATTTTTTTTTACCCAATAATTTACAACGCTATCTATTGGCACCATTGTCGAATTTCCTAGATATGGAACTGTACCATCGACCGTTCCATGAATTTGCATAACAGGAACTGGACGAGTTGGATGACAGTTTGTACCATATTGAGTAATAAAAATACTACCTGTTACAGATGCAATTGCTGTAATTCTATTACTTAATTCGCAAGCAAGAGTATGACTCATAAACCCACCATTACTCATTCCTGTTGAATAAACTCGATTTAAATCAATATTATATTGAGCTTTTAAGGAATCGATTAAATTTGATAAAAAACTTATATCATTAACACCAGCAGAACTAATACCTGCATTCCAAAACTGAACTGTTCCGGTAAAAGTTCCATTTGGATAAACCATTAAAAAATTAGCGGTATCAGCAATTGGTTCAAAATTACTATAGTATTGCTGTTGAAGGGCATTACTTGTATACCCATGCATATTTATGATTAAAGGACGAGCTGTTGCCCCAGTGTAAATTGCGGGAATATATATACGGTAATTTCTATACATTCCTCCCGAAAAAATACTATCAACAACTGTCACTTGGGCCGACAATACATAACCAAATAATGCAAAAACAATTAGTAATTTTAATTTCATACTCGCTAAATTTAACTACTAATGTACGTAATAAATTCAGCTATTTTATTATTTATTTTCCGTTAAAAAATGTACATTCGTTCTCTTAAATTTAATACTTATGTCAAAATCTTTAAAGCAAGATGCCCTTGATTATCACTCACAAGGAAGACCCGGAAAAATTGAAGTAGTTCCAACAAAACCATATACAACCCAACGCGATTTAACCCTCGCCTACTCTCCTGGAGTTGCTGAACCTTGTTTAGAAATAGAAAAAAATCAAGAAGACGCCTATAAATATACCGCAAAAGGAAATTTAGTTGCAGTAATCTCAAACGGAACTGCTGTTTTAGGCTTAGGAGATATTGGTGCCTTAGCATCAAAACCTGTAATGGAAGGTAAAGGTTTACTGTTTAAAATTTTCGCAGATATTGATGTGTTTGATATTGAAGTAGACACAAAAAATATTGATGAATTTGTAAATACGGTGAAAAATATCGCCTGTACTTTTGGCGGTATAAACCTTGAAGATATTAAGGCTCCTGAATGTTTTGAAATTGAACGCAGATTAAAAGAAGAATTAAATATTCCTTTAATGCACGATGATCAGCATGGTACAGCAATTATTTCATCAGCAGGATTATTAAATGCCGTTGAAATTTCAGGCAAAAAAATGAGTGAAATTAAACTGGTTATTAATGGAGCTGGAGCGTCTGCAAACTCATGCGCAAAAATGTATATTGCTGTTGGTGTTAAAAAAGAAAATATTTTAATGCTTGATAGTAAAGGTGTTATTAATAAAAACAGAAAAGATTTAGATCAATACAAAACATTTTTTGCCTCTGATAATGTAAGTGTTAATACACTTGAAGAAGCCATAAAAGGAGCAGATGTATTTGTTGGTTTATCGAAAGGAAATATTTTAAAGCAAGATATGGTTCGCTCAATGGCACCAAATTGTATCGTATTTGCTTTAGCTAATCCTACTCCCGAAATTTCATACGAAGAAGCTATTGCTGCTCGTCCTGACATTATTATGGCAACTGGAAGAAGTGATCATCCTAATCAAGTAAATAATGTATTAGGTTTTCCTTTTATTTTTAGAGGAGCTTTGGATGTGCGCGCAACATGTATTAATGAGGAAATGAAATTAGCTGCGGCATTAGCTATTGCAGCTTTGGCTAAGGAAAGTGTTCCTGATTATGTGAACTTAGCATATGGTTCAAAAAACTTAACGTTTGGTACCGAATATATTATTCCAAAACCTATTGATAGCCGTTTAATTTCTACAGTTAGTTCTGCAGTAGCAAAAGCAGCAATTGACAGTGGCGTTGCAAAACATATCATAACAGATTGGGATGCCTACCGCACAGAATTAGACAATCGTTTAGGTAAAGACAATAAATTAATTAGAAGTTTAGCGAATAAAGCAAAATCAAATCCTAAACGTGTTGTATTTACTGAAGCAGATACTTACAAAATATTAAAAGCTGCACAAGTAGCAAAAGACGAAGGTATTGCTAAACCTATTTTATTAGGTAATAAAGAAAAAATTCTTGCTTTGTTAGAAGAACACCAAATTGAATTAGGTGATACACCAATAATTGATACGTGGTTAGAAGAGGAAGAAGGAAGAAGAGCTCAGTTTGGAGATTTGTTATGGAAAAAACAAGAACGCAGAGGCTTAACTCAATACGACGCTCGCAAATTAATGCGTGATAGAAATTATTTTGGTGCAATGATGGTGGAACAAAATTTAGCTGATGCTATGATTTCTGGTTTAACCAGAAAATATGGTGCACCAATTAAACCTGCTTTAGATATAATTGGAGTTCAGGATGGCGTTTCGAGAGTTGCTGGTTTGTATATGATGATTACAAAAAAAGGTCCTTATTTTTTTGCTGATACAACAATGAACACTGACCCAACTGCGCAACAATTGGCTGATATAGCTGTATTAACGGCTAACACAGTAAAATAATTTAATATTACTCCACGTATTGCAATGTTGTCTTATTCAAACTTTGGTTCAGCAGAAGGTGAAGTTCCTAAAAAAGTTAGTGAGGCGGTTAAAATTTTACATAAAAATTATCCTGGTTTAATTGTAGATGGTGATATACAAGCTAATTTCGCTGTCAATAATGACTTATTAAAAGAACAATTTCCGTTTAGTACTTTAGTTGATAAAAATGTAAATACGTTTATATTCCCAAATTTAGCTTCTGGAAATATAGCGTATAAATTATTACAAGAGTTAGGTGGCGCTGAAGCAATTGGTCCTGTTTTAATGGGATTAAAAAAACCAGTACATGTTTTACAATTAGGAAGCTCAGTTCGTGAAATTGTAAACATGATTACAATTGCCGTTGTTGATGCTCAAAACAAAAAACAATAAATAAATTTTTCAATAAAAAAATCCCAGTAGAAAACTACTGGGATTTTTTTTATAATAATTAAATTTAAAATTTAATCTTAAATAAAACCTAATAAGCACTCCAACCACCATCAACTGTAATTACAGAGGCATTTACAAAACTAGAATCGTCGCAAGCTAAAAACAAGGCAACTTTTGCTATTTCACTTGGCTCACCTGTTCTTGGATTTAAAACCATACCAGACATGATTCGTTCGTTTACAAGTGGTGTAATTTTACTAAAATCAATTGTTTCACCAATATTGGTATTTACCGCACCTGGGGCAATTGCATTACAACGAATACCAGATTTTGAATACATGTAACCGGTATTTTTTGAGAGACCAACCAGAGCATGTTTACTTGCTGTATAAGCTGCGCCAGCTCTTGCACTATTTAAACCTCCTACAGATGCAATATTTACAATAACCCCATTACCATTTTTAAGGAATATTTTTAAAGCACTGCGCATGGCTTTAAAAGGACCATCAACGTTTATCTTCATGACTTTTTCCCACATGGCATTTTCGAGTTCGGCAACTGGTGCAAAGTGATCCATGATACCAGCATTATTTACGAGTATATCAAGTGTACCATAAGTTGATACCGCTACACTTATCATATTTTCAATATCTTCTTCTTTTGCAACGTTTGATATAAGCGTTGTTACTTCACCACCCTTTTCCTTAATTTCAATTTTAAGGGCATCTAATCTTTTTTGATCAATATCAGTAGCTATAACTTTACTACCCTCTGCGGCAAACAATATTGCGATTTCTCTGCCCATTCCTGAACCAGCTCCTGTAATAAGAGACACTTTGTTTTCCAATTTTTTCATAATGATCTAATTTTAAAATAATGACTAGGACAAAAAAAGCAAATTAGAATGAAATCATTAGTGATAAGCATCATGATTTATTATGATGAAAATTATATAGTATTTACCTTATATAAAACCCAACGAACATATTTTCTGTTTTATTCACTAAAAAACACAACAAATTCGGCATTTATCTGTTATAACACCTGACAAAAATATTGATACATAAACGGTAAAATTAACCTTTAGGAAACTCTAAACGTGAAAAAAGTTTCCTAATTTCACATCCTTAAAAATATTACGTTAAAAAAATATATGAAAAAACATTGCCTATTAATAATCGCTTTTATTTTCTTCCTTCAAATAGCAAATTCACAAACTAAATATACAATTAGTGGTTATTTAAAAGATGCTAAAAATGGTGAAGCCTTAATTGGTGTAACCGTTTATAAAAAGAATTCGCAACTTGGTACAGTTACAAATCCATACGGTTTCTATTCCTTAACACTACCTGCAGGAAATGATACAATTGTGTTTTCGTTTATTGGTTATAAAACAATTTTCAAACCAGTAAATTTAAATGCAAATCAAACCATCAGTATTGAACTATCTGACGAAGGAACAGAAACAGCAGAAGTTTTAATCACTGCCGAAAAAGCTGATGCCAATGTGAAAAGTATGGAAATGAGTGTTGCTAAATTAGACATTAAGCAAATTCAAAAAATGCCCGCTTTATTAGGAGAAGTTGATGTTATTAAAAGCATCCAATTATTGCCTGGTGTTACCACTGTTGGTGAAGGAGCTAGTGGTTTTAATGTGCGTGGTGGAAATATTGATCAAAATTTAGTGCTAATGGATGAAGCACCAGTTTATAATTCATCTCACTTATTTGGCTTCTTTTCTATTTTTAATCCGGATGCTGTTAAAGATGTAAAACTTATTAAAGGTGGAATTCCTGCACAATATGGTGGAAGAGCTTCTTCTGTTTTGGATATTAGAATGAAAGAAGGGAACAGTAAAAAACTAGAAGTTAATGGTGGTTTAGGAACAATTTTTAGTCGTTTATCAATTGAAGCTCCTTTACTTAAAGATAAAGCTTCATTTATTGTTGCTGGTCGCCGAAGTTATATTGATGTTTTAGCAAAACCAATTTTATCAAAAAAACAACCAGATTTAAAAGACGCTAAATTTTATTTTTATGATTTAACCGCAAAATTTAACTGGCGCATTAATGATAAAAACACGGTATTTGCAAGTGGCTATTTTGGTAGAGATGTGTTTGGTGCAGGCTTTAAATTCAACTGGGGAAATAGCACAGCAACTTTGCGTTGGAATCATATATTCAACAGTAAGTTATTTATGAATATGAGTACATTTTATAGTAACTACCAATACAACTTAGGATTTAAAAGTGAAGGCACAAGTCAGAAATTTGACTGGACATCAAACATTATTAATTACAGTGTAAAACCCGATTTTACATATTACCTTAATAATAAAAACACCATAAAATTTGGTGCGCAAGCTATCTTATTTACATTTAAACCTGGAGATGCTGTTATTACAGCTGAAAACGGAGCTCAATCTAATATATTATTAGCAAATCAATATGGTACTGAATATGCTGCATATATTGATAATGAACAAAAAATCACACCACGTTTAACCGTTCAATATGGTATTCGTTGGTCTTTGTTTAATTACATGGGTAAAGGAACTAAATACTCTTACAGAGATACTGTACCAAATGAAAGTAAACCGTTCGAAAAAGAAGAAAGTATTGCATCAGGGCAAATCATTAAATCTTATAATAATCCAGAACCTCGCTTAGCAGTTAATTATACGATTAACGATAAAAGCTCTATTAAATTAGGTTATAATCGAATGTCGCAATATTTGCACATTGTTTCAAATACGGCTGCCTCTACTCCATTAGATATTTATACACCAGCAACTAACAATGTGAAGCCTTTAATTTCTGATCAAGTTACATTAGGTTACTTCCGAAATTTTAAAGATAATATGTTCGAAACATCTGCCGAAGTATATTACAAAAATCTTGAAAATCAACTAGATTATGTTGATAATGCCAATTTATTATTAAATAAATATCTTGAAGCTGATTTAGTGCAAGGTAAAGGCAGAGCTTATGGTTTTGAATTGTATGTAAAAAAAGCGAAAGGAAAATTAAATGGTTGGGTTAGTTATACCTTATCCAAAACAGAACGTAAAGTAATTGGTATTAGTAATGGCGATTGGTTTTTATCAAAATACGACAGAACACACAACATCAACACAGTTTTAATTTATGATTTAAATAAACGTTTAAGTTTTTCGGCAAATTTTTTATTCCAAACTGGAACACCTGCTACTTTTCCAAATGTAAAAATAGAATTGCAAGGTTATAGTATTCCATATAATACACAAGGCACTCGTAATAATTATCGCAATACTCCTTATCACAGAGCTGATATTGGAATCACTTACAATTTTAAAAAGAACGACCGAAAGCGTTATAAGCAAACATTGGTGTTAAGTGTTTATAATGTTTACAATCGTCGTAATGCGTTTTCAATTTATTTCCGCGAAAGTAAAGGAACACCAGGCACAACAGAAGCCGTAAGATATTCAGTAGTTGGTTCAATCATTCCAGCCTTAACCTATAATTTTAAATTTTAAGAATATGAAACACACATTAAACCTATTTATCGCATTTGTAATTGCATTTACGTTATCATCATGCGAAGATGTCATACAAGTAAAATTAGATAAAGGAACGCCAATTGTAACCGTTGATGCATTTGTAAATGATATGCGTTCTCAACAAAAAATACGCCTAACTTACACTGATGATTATTTTTCTAAAACTAAAAACAGTCCTGTACTTGGAGCAACCGTAAGTATTAAAAACACAACTAACGGACAAGTATTTAATTTTACAGATAACAATAATGGTGATTACGTTTTTAATATATTAGCAACCGATACTATTGGCAGAGTAAATAACAATTATGAATTAACCGTTATTTATGATGGCACAACGTATACTTCATCTAGTAAATTAAATCGCACGGCTCAAATTGATAGCTTAGATGTTACTTACAAAGAGGCCGGAG
>JAYVIS010000016.1:0-14530 GCA_043769975.1 Bacteroidota bacterium | reverse complement strand
AATTAAAAAAATAAAAACCCATTATATGAAAAAACTAAAACTATTTCTATTAATTGCTGGCACACTGAGTATGTGGCAATTAAAAGCACAAACTGGTTCGAGTTGTAGCAATGCTCAACTAATTACGAATCCAACTTATTCGTTTATTGATACTAACACCATCGACAACTGCTATTGGTATAAAATTAAGTTTAATGTGCTGTCTGCCTCATTAACAACTTCCATAACATCAAACAATATAGATGCTATGTACCTTTATTCTGGAAACTGTTCCTCACTAAGTTTATTAAAATCAGATAGTACGATTAGTTCCAATTTACTAAGCGTAAGTATAGAAGGCATTGACACTACAAGTTTTTATTATTTAAAAATTTGTCCAACTTTAGGTCAATCCAATGTATCTTATCTTTTAGCATTTGGCACAGTTCCAGTTTTATATTGGGTTAATCCTGATGGCTCAGAACAACATTGCATGAACTCAGCTCCATTTATGTGTGGTATGTCAATCTGCTTAGGCGAAAGTTTATGTTTTTCATTCCATTATGCAAATGGCTTTACAGGTAGTGTTCCTTGGGATACATTTACTTTTTCTGGTGGATACCCAAACTTATTAGTTCCAAACTTTTGGTCAAACTCTGCGCCATGTGCTGTATTTACACCAACAGCATCTGGAACATTTACCGCAGGAGGTGGTATAATTCAGCCTTTTACAATTAATGTTCTACCATCTGCTCCACCTGTCTTATCATTTTCGATTAGCCCTTCAAACCCAATGTGTTTAGGCTCTTGTGTAGAATTTACTTCTTTAAATGCTCCTTCAACCATTATTTCATATACATTTTATGCGCCAACGAGTTCCGTTATAGGTGCGCCTGGCCCAGTATGTACAGCATTTTTAACCCCTGGTAATAATCTAGTTGAATATATTGTAAATGCTGGTCATTCATGTTCTGCTACAGCTACTTATACAGCAATTGTACTTGAGCCTGTTGTTAACCTTGTGGGCAGTAAAGATAAGTGTGCTTTAATGCAAGATTTCACAGCCTCATTAAATTGTTATCCTGCTTCATTTCCACCAGCTCTTTATATGTGGAACATATTTAACGGCTCTTCATCTGCTTCTCCACTTTTAACTACTACATACACTCCAACAGGCGCATTAAACTTTACATTTCCAACAACAGGAACGTATTACGTTGAAATAAATATTACTATCAATGGGAACACTTACACTACAGGACAAGTTGTTATAATTGGTGGAATTACAACATTACCTTCATTTGTGCAAGGTGATGGTTCATGTTTAAATCTTTGTTTTAATAATACAACCAAATGCTATATAAAAAATATTACGCAATGGCTTTGGACAGCAACTGGTTCTGGTGGATTTAGTCAGACTGAAACAAGTACCGATGCTTGTTTTACATTTCCTGCCGCAGGTATTTATACTATTTGTTTGCAACAGGATAATAATCCTCCCGGCGGAACTGACCCAGCGTTTATAGGCGTATCATGCCAAACCGTTAGTGTTTTTGCTTCAACACCTATTGTTATTACAAATACCTTATTAAGTTTGTGTAACTTGCCTGCTGGCGGTTTAGTAACTCTAAATCCTAATTTATCATTAGGCGCTACAGGTACAGTAACATGGGTGGCTAGTAGCGGTGGAACTCTTTTACCAATTCCGTTTACTACTGGTATAAATGGCATTATAACGTACAACCTTACTGGCTTTAGCACTTATACTGCTCCAATTGTTTTTTGTGTTTCTACAGCTAACAATAATTGTTCGTCAACGCAATGTGTAACTATTTACCCATGTTGTCCAACGGTTACAGGTACAGTGGTTTATAACAACACAACGTTTACAACCAACACCACCTTATCTGGCCCTACAAACTATCATTTTTCGGGCGTCATTACACTTTCTTCAGGTGCTAATTTATCTATATTTGGTGCAGACGTAACGTTTGACCCTAATGCAAAAATTGTTGTCAATACTAATAGTAAACTAACAAGTTCGTTGTCTTACTTTCACGCTTGTGGTGCTATGTGGGACGGTGTTTATTTAAATAATGGTTCAAAATTAGTGATTGACCAATGTACGATTGAAGATTCAAAACGTGCGTTTATTGATACGCTTGGAGCTACTTCTATTTCGATTGAAAATAGTTGGTTTAATAAAAATTACGAAAGCATTATTTTAAAAGCAACCAATACAACTCAAAAATTATTAGTTGCACGAAATGTATTTTCTTGTAATAACATTCCAATACTTTATAAAACTGTCCCAATTGCTACAAGCGCTTATTTTTCCGAAACTGAAGCAAGTATTGGTGCTTTACCATTAACAAGTACGTTGCCTCCTTATAATGCATTATCGTATAGTGGTATCACGTTATTCCAAACTAAGACACCAAGTAATCCAAGTCAATACGTTCAAATTGATAAATATAATTTATTTGATAAATTACGTTTTGGTATTGTGGCTACTCGTTCTCGTATAGAAGTTCAAAAAAATACATTTCAAAATATCATCAGCCCATTAGCTATGCCATTGCATGCAGGTATTTATGTATATGGTAGTTCGGGCAGTTCGGGTATATTTGGCCCTGTCTTAGACGCAAAAATTGGAGGGACAATTCCGCAAGCCAATAATTTTAATAATTGTGCTTATGGTGTGTTTAACCAATATGCTGGCAGTTTAACCATTCGTAATAATAATTTTAATTATAACTCGACGGCTATTTTAATTACAAAAAATAATAAAAATAAGTTAGTAACCATCGATCGTAATAAAATAAACGAAACGCGTGTTGGTGTGTTGTGTTATGATAATGTAATTATTAATGCACAAATTACTGAAAATACGTTGCTTAATACGTCGCCCGTTGGTGCGTATAATTCAAACACAGGTATCAGTACAAGTGAAGTTATTTATAGTACGCTTGCAAAATATAATGTGTATAATAATAGTATTACAGGTTATTACAATGGATTGTATGCTACTAATACATTTAGCACGCAAATTACGGATAACGAAATACACTTAATTCCTTCAAGTGGAGTTGGTCAGTATCAATTTGGTATCCGATATGAAAACACAAACTCTATTAAAATTTTAAACAATAATGTGGATAAACCTTTAGCAGATAACAGCTCATGGTGGCAGTATGGTATTTTTGGAAACACCAATGTTACGCCTTATGTTTATTGCAATGGAGTTAACAATATGTACTCGAGTATTAAATTTCAAGGGCCAAATATTACAACCGTTAATGGTATACTTGGTAATGTGATGAACAACGGACACTTTGGTATATGGTTAGATGTGAGTGCCGAAATTGGTGACCAATTAATAGGATTCCCTGGTGGCTTTCTATTTGCTAGTGATAACCAATGGAATGGGTTTAGTGCTGTTAATCCGCAAACTTTCAGTTCGGGTACTAGTAATAATGCATTGTTTGCTAAAATGTATACAAAAAATAGTGGCGGAGGAAGTTATTACTTAGATAATGCGAATGCTCTAAATATTATTGGCTCTACATTATTAACTGGGATATATACTTTCCCTTCATTAAGTTTAAGTTGTAATAGTGGCATTGTAACTCCAGCATTAATGCAAAACGCAAACAATGTTGCAACAAGTACGATGAGTTTTGTAACAAATGTTAGTAACTTAAACGCTATTAGCAAACGCCAATTGTTACATAATATTAAATTGCAAAACATTAATATTACTGCTAACCCTACACTTACAAGCTTTGTAAATAGTACGTTTACTAACAGTATTGGAGAGTTTTATAAAGTGGATAGTATTATTAACTTATCGGTAATTACTGGCAGCATGAGTTTACTAAGCAGTGCAACGCTATTAAACAGTGCAATTACTAGCACAAGTAGTATTGAAAGCAATAAAAAAATGCTACACGCTACTTACATTAATATGTTTAGTGCAGAGCCTGATAGTGTAACGTTAGTTAATCTAAGAACCTTAGCTGTTAAGTGTCCTAATGATGATGGGGATGCTGTGTTTCAGGCGCGTGGCATTTTAATGTATTATGATAGCAAAACGTATGTGAGTACTTGCGAAGAACAAGCTACTGCTCCTGTTTTGGGAGCATCACAAAGGTTATCAAATGCAACTACTACAGCTGATGAAAACAAAGATTTAAGTGTTTATCCTAACCCTACAAATAAAGATATTACTATCCAATATGTAAAAGGCGAGGATAATGAACCTGCTGAATTAGTTGTTTATAATCAGATAGGGGAAATTGTATTAGTGAAAACATTATCTGATAATAAAACAGAAGTTAATTTATCAAACCTTAGTTCGGGTATTTATTTATACACTATAAAACAACAAGGTTTAATTTTAAAAACTAATAAATTAGTCATTACAAAGTAATAAATCCTAACAGCATTGCCATTGGCAGTGCTGTTTTTTTAAATAATTAATATTGATTCGTTTTTTTAAAATAATTGGCTTTGTATATTTTATCTCATTTGGTAAGATTCAAACTAGTGTTGCTCAAACTAATTTAGTACCTAATTATTCTTTTGAAACTTATACCACCACTTGCTCTTATGCGATGGTAATTAATAGCGTTTCAAATTGGTACAGAATTCATTTTGGTTCTCCTGACTATTATAACACTTGTGTTAATTTAATTTCTTACCCTAGTTTTTCTGGAGTGCCTTATAACGGATACGGCTATCAACATCCTAATTCGGGCAGTGCTTTTGTTGGTATGGGGTCGTATATCGGAATTATTGGGGGTGGAGGAGACTCAATAAATCATGTTTGCGAATACATTTCAGTTAAACTAAACCAGCCATTAAAATCAAACACTTGCTATTACGGTGAGTTTTATACATCTTTAGCAGATGTTTGCGAATATGGTACTAATAGAATTGCTATGCTATTAACGCCAACAATATTTACGACCACAATTGGTAGTTTTACAAATACCATAAAACCACAAATAGAATGGGACACAACTAAGTTTTTTACTGACACGTTAAATTGGGTTAAAATATCTGGTACTTTTATTGCTCAAGGAGGTGAAGAATATTTAACCATAGGCAATTTTAAGGATGGACACCATACTAAAATAAAAGTATTAACATCTAATTTCGTCCCTATAACTCCTTTTTCTGATAGAAGGGCAACATACCAATACATAGATGATGTTTTGTTATTAGAATGTTCGGATACCATGCCAAAAGTAATTATACCAGAAACGCCTTTAATTATCCCTAATGTGTTTACACCTAATAATGATGGTGTAAATGATACTTTTAAAATTGAATTGAAAAATGCTTCGCTTTCCAATTTTAGCATTTATGATAGATGGGGACTTTTAATTAAAAGTGATGATGTTAAAAATCACAATACTGTTTTATGGGATGGTAGAACAACATCTGGAGAGCTCTGCACAGCAGGTGTTTATTTTTATACTTTACAATACACGGACGCAAGTGGTGATACTCAAAAAAAGAATGGGTATATTACATTGATTAAATAAAAATGAAAACAATTAAGCCACAAACCTATGAGATATTTTCTTTGCATTATTTTCCCTCCTTTAGCCGTTTTAACAACTGGCAAAATCGGAGCATTTATTCTAAGTATTGTCCTTACTCTATTAGTTTGGATTCCTGGAGTTATTCACGCTATTCTAGTTACAAATAAATACTATGCAGATAAAAGACATAAAGAATTACTGAAAGTTGCTCAGAATAAGAAAAACAGTTAAGATAATTAAACAGTAAAAACTAGCACCAATATACATATTAGCTAACAGTTTAAGAAAAATAAAATTATGTAACATGGAAGAAATAAACATATACGACATTTTACATGAATATCTGTCGAAGCAGAAGCATGAGGTAAATATTATTAAAATTCACATGGACACATCTATATCAATCCAAGATTTAGTCAGAGTATTAAAATTCATGGAGAAAAATAATGAATTAGTAAACAAAGATGATTTCGACTCAATAATTTTAATAAAATGAACATTTTAATTTCTTTTTTAATCACACTAATCATAGTGCCAATTATTTTTATTTACGCTAATTATGAGAATAATTTCAAATTATTATATTATAAATACACGAAATTTTGTTTAATGTATGGAACTATATACGGGATAATATCGGCATCACTTACATATTTGATAACTCGCGAGGAAATATTTACTGATTTAGTTCCTGAATTTATAATGAAACATAAATTTATCACTGCCATATTTATTGGACTATCTATTAAACAACTAGTTTCATTGGTTTCATTTGAAGTAAAGAATAAAGAAATTGCGTTAAAAGCAATACCTAAGTTCATTGACGAAATTTCAAAGAAAAGAATGAATGATTTTATTAATAAATATTATCATGAAAAATCAGTAGTGTTAGAGGCTACAATTAAGACTAAAAAAATTCATAACATAAGTAATTTTGTCGAAGAATCTTTGCCAATACAAATTGCAAGTATAAAAAGGAAAAAATACATATCTGAATTTAAACTATTAAAAACAAATGAATCAAAATTAATTTTCCTAGGGTATAAATTTGGAGAAAATGTATTCAAAATTTGCGAAACCAAAATAAATAACAAATAAAAAGCGAACAGCTAACAAACTATTAATACTCTAAATACTTTAATCCGTCAATTTTAGCTAAATCTTGTTTAAATTGGTTCGGAAGTGGTGGGTTTGTGTGTACAAAGCCTTTCAGAAATGGAAGGCTTTATAATTTTCCGCTATTTTTCACAATAATCCCTTCTTAGAATCACAATAAGCTTTTCAAATAAATAATTTGTTATCTTAGGAGAAACATAAGTTAACTACAATGACAGAAAATTCTTGCCCAATATGTTTACGCGAACTTGCTGAACCGAGTTGTCGCCATCATTTAGTGCCTCTTTCTCAGGGCGGTAAAGGAGATGTTACAGTAATGATGCATAAAATATGTCATAGCAAAGTACATTCTGTATTTAATGAAAAAGAATTGGCGCGTACTTATACGTCCATTGAAAAAATTTTAGAAAACGAAGAGATTCAAAAATTTGCTTCATGGGTAAAGAAAAAACCTTTAGATTTTTATGATGGCTCTTTTAAATCAAAGAAATAAATATATTGTTTTATAAAAAAAGAGAGCCTCACATAAATGTAAGGCTCTCTTTTTTTCATTGGTTACAAATTTTCAATAAAGTAATTTGTGATTTTTTCCATTAAATGTGCTCTATCTTTTCCTAATACATTATGTTCATGCCCCGGGTATAAATAGTAATCTAACTGAATACCTTTATCTACAGCTTTCTTTTGATATAAAATACTATGTTGTAAAACAACAACAGGATCTTGTGCACCATGAATCATTAATAATTTACCTTTTAATTTATCTACATAATTTAATAAATTATTTTTATCATAACCTTCTTTGTTTTCTTGCGGAGAATCCATGTAACGTTCAGTATACATAATTTCATAATAAGTCCAATCTATTACCGGGCCACCAGCAGCACCAACTTTAAATGTTCCAGGTGAGCGTGTCATAAGTGTTGTAGTCATAAAGCCACCAAAACTCCATCCATGTACCCCTATTCTATTTCCATCAACGTATGGTAAACTCTTTAAATAATCAACGCCTTTTAATTGATCTTCCATTTCTTTAGTTCCCAATTGCCTGTGGGTTGCTTGCGAAAAATCTTTACCTCTATAATCGGTACCTCTTCCATCAACTGTAAATACAATAAATCCTTTTTGAGCCATATATTCATACCAAAGCTCACCTCCTGCCATCCATGTATTTGTAACCATTTGCGAATGTGGTCCATTATATAAATAAACGACAACAGGATATTTTTTAGTTGAATCGAAATTTACTGGTTTAAATAATCGGCAATACAAATCGGTTCCTTCACTATTTTTTATGGTAAATAAATTCCAAACTCCTACTTTGTAATCTTTAATTGGATTTTCTGCTTTAAAAATATTGATTGCTTTTTTTGACGAGGTATTAATAATATTATATTCACGAGGTGTTGTTACATTACTAAAATTATCAATGATGTAATTTCCATTTTCATCTAATGTACACGTATGATATCCATTACCATAAGTTAAGCGTTTAACCTCAGCAGTTTTAATAGTTACACTATAAAAATCTTGATTAACAGGGCTTTGCTCATTAGCATGAAAAAATAAACGATCCCCTTTTTCATCAAAACCATTATCTGCTTTAACCTCCCACTTTCCTTTTGTGAGTTGTTTCACTAAAGTGCCATTAATATTATATAAATAAAAATGGTTGTATCCATCCTTTCTACTTTGCCAAACAAATTGAGTTGGATTACTTTTTAAAAACAACATGGGGTTTAATGGTTCTACATATTTGTCATCTCTTTCTTCAAATAACATGCGGGTAAAATTTCCTGTGGCAACTTCATACTCATTAAGCATCATATGATTTTGTGCTCTGTTTAAAACAGCGATGTAAATATGTTTTTCGTCGGGACTCCAAGAAATATTTGTTAAGTATTGCTCCGCTGGAGTTCCTGTTTTAACGTAAATTGTAGTGTTTGTGCTTAAATTATAAATCCCTAATGTTACATAATGACTCTTATTACCAGCCATTGGATATTTGATATTTTTATTTTTGGCAGGTCGTGTTGTCCAATCAATTATAGGGTATTCAGTTACGTCAGATTGATCCATTCTGTAAAACGCTAATAAATTACCTTTTGGGCTCCAGAAAGTTCCTTTAGTAATTCCAAATTCATTTTGATGAACATTTTTTCCTGTGTAAACGATATCAATAGAACCATCAGTTGTTACTTGCGTATCTTTTCCGTTTTTAGAGACATATAAATTATAATCTTTACAATAAGTATAAGTTCCAGTTACAGGTTCTTTTTCATAAGATTCTAAATCTGTTGCCTCAGCTTTTTTATCAGTTTCCGAAATTGTTTTTTTATCTATTGAATATAATAATTCACCTTTTTTATTTGAGAAATAAAATTGATTGGCGTTTTTCCATGTAATTGAAGCTAATGCAGCCAACGTATCTTTAGTTGAAGATTTTAATTGGGCATTTAATTCCTTTAAAGAAATAACATCACTTGTTTTCCCTGTTGTATTATCTCCAATTTTAATGCTATTATTATCAACATAAGAAAACTTAGTTGAACCATTAATAAAACTTAAACCTTGAAGCCTCTTAGGGGCAAGTGTTGTTCTTCCTTTTAAAACAGCCTCCTGTATAGTTAGTAATTTATTTTGGGCAAAAGTCGTGCTAACAATAAAAGCACTTGATATTATTAAAATTCTTTTCATTTGTTTACTTTTTTATAGTATTGTATAAATCTACAATTTGTTTTTTTGTATCAGTAACTACTTTTAAATCTGAGGTTAAGGCTGTAACATCTTTATTCTCTTTTTTCAATTTTTCAATTTGCCCATTTAATTTATCTTCTTTGTTTTGCCAAACACTTATTAAATTATCTTTTATTACTTTTTGGGCCGCATATTTAACATACTTATTATCACCAGTTGACATTTTCACTAATAACTGTGCTCCTTCTATAGCCGTTTCTGGTTTAGTGCATCGTTTTAAAAATTTACCATATAAATTTCCGAAACTCATTAATTCAAATCCACTAAACTGCTTTTTAACTTTCTTAAAATAAGCGTGATTTGCATCCGTCCCATTTTTAGCATATAAATCCATAATAGAATATATTAATTCTTTAGAAGGTTCATTTTCTAATAGAACAGCTTTTTTCATTGCCAACTCTGGATTAGTATTTGCGATTGCATCAAATCCTTCAGAGGCAATTGCATATGACTGTTCATTAAGTGCTTGCTCGTATAACGCATTTAAATCTTCTCCTTTATAATTTGCAGCTAAAGCCTTTAAAGCAGATGCTCTAACTTTTGTATTCACATCCTTATTATATATAGAAAGTAAAAGTGGTCTCAATTCTGCCTCTTTTTCCTTAGCAACTTCATTTAAAATAGAAATTGCTTTGCTTCTAAATTTCCTCCAAGGATCATTAACTGCAATACTTTTTAGAAGCTCATAAACTTCAACATCACTTGAATTATCTTTGAAAAAATTTAATGCTTCATTTCTATCTCCCCAGGTTGCAGCATTTTTGTATTGAAATATTAATTCCTGTTTAGTTTTTACATAAACTATCTTAGCTAAAAGCTGCTTTTCAGCATCAAAATTTACTAAATCTGGCTTATAATCAAGCGTAAATGTAAATGTGTTTTTAGCATCTTCTATCCAAATTTGTTTTCGTTCTTTTTTTCCATTTGCATAAATATCTAAATAAACAGGCAATTTGTATAAAGGAGAAACTTTTAAATCTTGATTTTGATTTATGGTTAAAGTCAATTTATTTAAAGTTCCATCATATGTGTTTTTGATTTCTAATTCAGGATGTCCTTTTGCAAAATACCATTCATTAAAAAACCAGTTTAAATCTTGACCAGTAACTTCTTCAAATGCTAAACGTAAATCATGAGCCTCTGCAGTTTTAAATTTATTTTTTTCGAGGTATAATTTTAATGCTGCAAAAAAAGCATCATCACCAACATATTTGCGAAGCATATGTATAATTTGTCCACCTTTATTATAACTAAAAGCATCAAACATATCTTCACGATCGTCGTAATCAAAACGCACTAAATCAACTTGTTTTTGTTCAGATTGCGCAAAGTATCCAAAACGAGAATCAGCAGAATGATCATCAGCAGCATCTTTTCCATTTTCAAATTCTTCCCATAAATATTCTCCATATGTTGCAAACGATTCATTTAATGTTAAGTTGCTCCAACTTTCACAACTAGCATAATCGCCAAACCATTGGTGAAATAATTCATGAGCAATTGTACTTTCTCCTTTCGCACCATCAATTGTTTCACGCGTTGTTTGATAACAAACAAAATCCCCATGCAATGTTGCAGTCGTATTTTCCATGGCACCACTTACATAATCACGGGCAACTATTTGCGCATACTTTTGCCAAGGATAAGGCACACCCAATCTAGTAGAATAAAATTCTATCATTTTTTTTGTTTTCCCAAAAATAGCTTTAGCATGTTGCTCGTATTCTTTTTCAACATAATAACTAATTTCTTTTCCGTTCCATGGCTCATCGGTAACTTTTTTAAATTCACCAACACCCATCATAACTAAATAAGGTGCATGTGGTAAATCCATCACCCAATGATCTGTTCGAGTAAGCTCTGTATTCTTTTTAGAATCCACTAAAATTCCATTTGATAATGTTGTATACTTATTATCAACGGTCATATAGATTTCATCCGTCATTTTTTCTGTTGGATTATCAATTGTTGGGAACCATGCAGAATTACTTTGTGTTTCGCCTTGCGTCCAAATTTGTGGCATTTTATCCTCATCAGCACCAGTTGGATTTATAAAATATAATCCTTTATCACTTGTAATAGCACCACTTCCTCCTTCTTTAATTTCGTTAGGTTTTGAAATATATTCAATGGTGATATAGTAGGTTTCTTTAGAGGTGTACTCTTTACCTAAATTTATTTTAATCGAATCGTTTTCATATTTGTAGGTTACTGGTTTTTCAATAAAAACATCTTCCACAACAACTGATTTCCCTCCCTTTTTAATTGGCAATTCTTTAACTTGTTTTTCTGCCAATTTCACTGATTTAATTTCCATGCCACGTGCATTTAAATAAAGCATATGTGTTGAGTAGAAATATGGTTTTACCTGCAATTCTGCCTTACCAATTAATTGAGATTTTTGCCAATCAAAACTAACCCAAAGTTTTGTATGAACAATATCACTCAACTTCGTATTTGTAGCTTGATAAATTTCCTTTTTGAGCGGTTCATCGGCTACAATTTTTATTGTATCTAAATTAATAGAAGGTTCTTCAATAACAGTTGAATCTGCTTTTTTTGTTTTTTTTGTATGGGTACATGCTAATATAAAACTAAAAGCTACAAAAGAAAATAAGACTGGTTTTAAATTCATTATGGTTGGTTTTTGTATAGTAAAAATGCAAAAAAATTATTGTGTATTTGAAATTATTGTATGAGTGGTAAATTACTTTTATGATAGTAGTAAGCTGTTAAATCAATCGTATGTTAATGTCGCATTACCTGAATCAACAATTAATTTGGCTTTTTTTCCAAAATAAATTGGCAAATTCCTATCTACATGCCCAGCTGGAAAATTAAAGCAAACAGGATACTTATATTCCATTACAGCATCATAAATGATTTCTTCTGCCGTTTTTCCAAAAGGTATTTGGTTATCTTTCATATCAGACATGCCGCCAACAATTAAACCAGCCAAATGATTCAATTTCCCAGATAATTTTAATTGCATCATCATTCTGTCAATATGATACAGGTATTCATCTAAATCTTCTATGAATAATATTTTCCCATCTGTGTTAAGGTCAAAAGGTGTTCCTGATAAAGAATAAATAAGTGATAAATTTCCACCAACAATTTCCGCACTCACATTTCCATCTCTATTACTTAAACGTTCATCAATTCTTGTTTCTAATAAATTCCCGAATAGTGCATCAAACAAACTTTTAGTAGCCTCTTCATTTTTTGTAAAATTAAGTGGCATGGTTGCGTGCAAAGTTGCAAGGCCTTCGTTATGTAAAGCGTTATGTAAAACAGTAACATCACTGTAACCCACTAACCATTTTGGATGTTTTTTTAGTTCTGAAAAATCTAATTGTTCAACTAATCTTACGGAACCATAACCACCACGCGCAATAATGATAGCTTTCGCGGTTTTATGATTTAATGTCCATTGTAAATCTGTTCTCCGTTCTAAATCAGTTCCAGCAAATTGATTATCAATATCAAAAATGTGCTTACCTAAAATAACATTCAATCCATAACTTTTTAAAATAGTTATAGCTGGATGCAGCTCGTCAGAGCTTATTTTTCGGGCAGTGGCAATTAAAATAACTTCATCACCTTTTTTTAAATAAGGTGGTATTATCATTTCTTTTTTTTCTTTTTTGTTATTGCTACTTTTTTACTTTTTTTAGAAACTTTGATTTCCTTTTTTTTATCTTTTTTCTTGCCTTTTTTTACTTTAGCATTTTTAGATTTTTCTTTTTCAATTTTAAGCTTAATTAGGTCATTTTGCTTTTTTAAAGTTTCTTTTAACTTCAATTTTTTATCGGCAATTATTTTATTTTTTATAGCTTGTTTGTTGCCTAATTCTACGTTTTTCAAATATGCTTTATACTTCTCATGAACTGGTTCGCCTTCAACATGTATATGATACCAAAACACACCTGATTTGATACGGTATAAATTCATTTCAGCAATGTCATATTTTTCAGCAAGTTGCTTAAGTGTTAATTTTCTTTTTGGGTTATAAATTTCAGTCTTTAATTTTATAACCTTGGCTTCAGATAATTTCTTCGACATTGCGCCAGTACTAATTCTTTGAGAAATAGCATTTTTCACAACAGGATTACTTTTATTATGTTCTGATTGCTGTTCTTGATTTGCCCACTTTAAGTTCGAAACTTCATTATTTGACTTATTATGATCAAGATGTAAAACAAATTTATATTTTGGATTACTTTTTTTAATAAAGTAGTTTGCAACTTCTCGGTGTGGAAATAAGGCAATCGATTTTTTATTTACTCTTACCGTTGTAACAGGAAACCCATTATTATCACCTAGATTGATAATTGTCTTATCATTCAACGATTTTTCAAACGAACATAATTTGCCCAAATTAGAAACCCCATAGTTTTTAGTGGTTTTGCCTTTTAATGCCGTAATTTGTTTCCAAATTTCTTTAGTATTTGATGCCATGTTTTTTTAGTTTAATGTTATCTTTACACAATTTTACACTTTATTTTTTATTTATCATTTATTATGGTTCCAACTTATAAACGAACACTTGTTACTTCAGCACTTCCTTATGCTAATGGTCCAGTACATATTGGTCATTTAGCTGGTTGCTACTTGCCATCTGATATTTTTGTTAGATATAAAAGAAGTAAAGGCGAGGACGTTATATTTATTTGTGGAAGCGATGAACATGGTGTTCCTATTACCATAAAAGCAAAAAAAGAAGGTATTTCGCCTCAAGACGTGGTTGATAAATATCATAAAATGATGGGAGATTCATTCAAAGAATTTGGAATTTCGTTTGATGTATACTCTCGAACTTCAAGTAAAATACATCATGAAACTGCTTCCGATTTTTTTAAAGTTCTTTATGATAAGGGTGTTTTTACTGAAGAAGTAACAGAACAATATTATGATGAAGAAGCAAAGCAATTTTTAGCTGATCGGTATATTACAGGCACTTGCCCAAAATGTGGAAATCCAAATGCCTATGGCGACCAATGCGAAAAATGTGGTTCCACTTTAAATGCAACCGAATTAATTGACGCAAAATCTACTTTAAGTGGAAGTAAGCCAGTTTTAAAGGATACTAAAAACTGGTTTTTACCTTTAGATAAATTACAACC
>JAYVIS010000015.1:0-2418 GCA_043769975.1 Bacteroidota bacterium | reverse complement strand
AAAAAAAACGATACTGTTCCACAAAACGGACACCTATTTACAGACAACTCATATCACAAAAGTGTTTTATCGTTTCCAAATTTTATTTTATTCAATCATAATTTATACATAAGACATCCGCATTTATGCATAAGACACCAACATTTGATTTTCTTTAATCCTAAAGTATGCAGAAACAATCTGCAAGTTGTAATATCGATTTCCAATTTATACATAAGACATCATGATTTGATTTTCTTTCATCCGCATTTATGCATAAGGTAACTGAACTTATGCAACTATCCTCTACAAGTACTGGAAATATTACAAAGTTTATAAAACTAACTCGCTATAAAACTTGACCTCCAAAAAATTAAAATAAATAAGGATAATGTATGGATATAGTATGGATGATTCATTAAAACGTCATGAATCACTATAAATTAATACAAATAAAATTACGATTAATCCTTACGCACAATGCCAAGCACATTTCCCTTTTGACAACCCACTATCAACCCACAATAAAAAGGTAAAAGAGCTTGTCATTTTTCAGCCCTAATCAAGGTATTTGCCAACACGTTTAAAAAATTAAATATTCCCACAAACCAACACACGTAAGTTTTGTAATTAACAAAACTTCATTTTGCCCAAATAGTTTAGTTAATGGCTTTTGTTAGTAGTGCAATTGTTAATGTCAGTTTAAAAAGCACAATTGGTAACATTATATATAACCTAGTTGCGAGTTTTTTTGTGTAGTAAAGTTTTATTCTTTAGCTTTACACTTTGCTAAAACAAAGTTTAACCAACAAAGTTCGCAACCATGTTATATACGTACTCGTTACCAATTATCCTCTCTATCCCCAACAGCATTGACTTCTTTAGCTAACGAATAAAAATACATCTAGGATTTTTATAAATTGCAATGCTCTTTGAAAGGCCGATTTAGCAAATGGTACGTAATAGTCCAACAATTATCCTGGTTGAAATGTACAAAGCTTTTTTTATAGAAAGGTTTTGAGATGACTTCAGTGGTGATACATTTTTTGTAATCCCGTTCATAATATTTTCACATCAACGATACATTTCCTTAGAGCATTTTTTAACAATTTAATTTAAAAATGAAAAATGAAAAAGAAGAATGTAAAAATGGAAGTAGTCAATCCCAATGCCGCAGGCATTGATATTGGTAGTCGTTCACACTATGTTGCAATTGGGCAAGGTGATGATGATGTTAAAGAGTTTGGCGTGTATAATGAAGATTTATTTGCACTCACACAGTGGCTGTTAGACAATGAAGTAACAACAGTAGCTATGGAAAGTACTGCAACTTATTGGCAAAATCTATATGCTATTCTTCAGGCATCTGGACTGCAAGTTATTTTGTGCAATGGCAAATTTACCAAAAACATAAAAGGAAAAAAGACTGATGTTCAAGACTGTCAATGGATACAAAAGCTTCATATGTTAGGTTTATTAAGTGGTAGTTTTTTACCTGATGAGATTACAGAACAACTCAGAACATATTGTAGACACAGAGCCAATTTACTAGAACAAGCAGCAGCTACAACATTGAAAATGCAAAAATATTTGAGGTTATTAAATTTGCGATTAGATGTGGTAGTCAATGATATTACAGGTTTGACAGGATTGAAGATTATTAATGCTATTTGCAATGGAGAAACTGATTCACAAAAATTAGCTTCATTTAGAAATGGTAATTGTAGAAAATCAGAAGAAGAAATTGCCAAAGCTTTAAAAACAAATGACAGAAAGGATTATCTTTTTACATTACAACATGAATATCAAATGTATTTGAATTTACAATTGATGATTGAAGAATGTGATATTCAAATAGGGAAAGTATTAAATCAACAAATCAATAATGATAATAACAAGAGGCAGCATTATATTGATAAAAAACCACACAAGAAAATAAATAAAAACACGCCAAGAAATATCGACATCAATTTACTATCGTATCAATATTTTGAAGGAGTTGATTTGTTGGCTATAGAAGGAGTGAGCTATTCAACCGTACTGACACTTATGAGTGAAGTCGGTAATGGGATTCATAAATTTGAAACTGCAAAGCAATTTGTAAGTTGGTTAAGATTATCTCCAAATAATAAAATTAGTGGAGGAAAAGTATTAAGTAGTAAAATACCTAAGGGAAGTAGTCGGCTAAAAATAGCATTGCGCAATGCCGCTAATTCAATTGGAAATTTAAAAGACACGGCACTTTCAAATTTCTTTAATCGTATATCTCATCGGAAAGGTCGTGTATCAGCAATATCTGCAACGGCTAGGAAATTGGCCGTTATTATTTGGCATATGGTAGTTAAAAAAGTTCCATATATTCCACAAACAGAATATCAATACCTCGATCAAAAAAGAAAGAAAATTAATCAGATGAAAAAACTAATTGCGAAGTTTGAA
>JAYVIS010000014.1:0-39402 GCA_043769975.1 Bacteroidota bacterium | reverse complement strand
CCTAATTTAATTCCTTTAATGTTTAAAATTCGAATAGAGTCATGATCGCGCTGATTTAAATACGTTCCTGCATAACCTAAATTGTGTTTTTTAATCACGTCGATTGTCCTTAATAAGCCCGATTCTCTTGTATCCATACTGTGATTATTTGCAGTTACTAAAAAATCAAAACCGGCATCTTTTAAGGCTTCGCAATAGGCATCAGGTGAATTAAATGCAGGGTAACCAGCATAAGGCTGAGAGGTTCCTGCAAAGGTAGTTTCTAAATTACCAATGGTTAAATCTGCGTTTTGTAAAAAAGGTTTAATATATTCAAAACTTGGTTTAAAATCATAAACGCCATGACTAATTTCTGCATTTTTGGTTTGCGGTAAATGACACATTAAATCGCCCACTAAATTGATGGTGATCTCAGAAATAGAATCAGGTATATAATTTATTTTAGGAGTTTCTTTGACAACAATTTCGGGGGATTTAATTACTTCTTTTTCAACAACCACATTAGTAGTTGAACTAACAATCACCTTACTGGAAGTAGAACAAGTACTCACTAAAAACGCTATAACAGCAGTAAATAAGCAATATGCAGCTAATTTCAATTTCATTATTTTAAATCTTTTAAATAACAAGAACAAATAAATTTAACACTTTCATCAATTGGCTTGAACGAATATTGAATTGCATTTTTTATTTTAGAATTAGAATATGTATTACTATCCAAACTTGATTTTGCAGATTCCTTTGTAATAAGCGGCTCTGATTGAGTGATTTTGCATCGTATAGAATCAAAAACATCTGCAACCATTAACAAAAATTTATTAGCCAAAATTTTTGGAGCATTTTTTCCAAACTCAGTATGTATTTTAGTTAATAGTTCTTTAAATGAATAATTATTTTCAGCTAAAATATATCTGTTATTGAAGTGTTTTTTTTCAACTAGTTCAATCATACAATTTGCTACATCAACTACATCAACCGTTGCACTTTTTCCATTTGTATAAAACGGCGAACCTTTAAAACAAATATCAAATAATTTGCCCGAACTTTGATGCCACAAACCTGGAGAAAGAACAATAGATGGATTAACAATAACTGCATTTAACCCTTCCTCAATTCCTCTCCAAACTTCGCGTTCTCCATTATATTTACTGATTGCATAATTCCCAACATTTGGGCTTGATTTCCAATAAATACTTTCATTAATATTTGTCGTAATATCTGGATTATGAATGGCGGCTATAGAGCTCACATGACATAAAGAACTAATGTTTTTCTCTAAACACGCATTCACAATATTGGCAGTTCCTTCCACATTTATTTTAAACAATTCTTTTTCATGTTTTTTATTAAATGTTACAAATCCAGCACAATGATAAACTGAATCTACTCCTTCTAAAGCGTCCAAAATTGAATAGATATCGCAAATATCAGCGTCAACCCACTTTATTTGGTTAAATAATTTTTCGTAATCGGTAGTGTAATAAGAAAATATTTTTTTTGTTTTATTCGTATCGCTTCCAACTCGCTTAATGCAAACAACTTTTTTATTTTGTTGTAATAATTTTAGGGTCACATGTGCCCCAATTGTGCCTGTTGCTCCCGTTATTAAAATCATACAATTTGAATTTGATGAGCTAAATAAAACAGTCCAAATTGAATACTTAAACCAACTAAAAAACCTACATATACTTGCTGTGGAGAATGGGCTTTTAAAACTAAGCGAGCAAATCCGATTAAGCCTCCTATAAATAATGCTAAAGAAATTATTACTAAAATAGGTAATTGCATATAAATACATAAAGCAAATAAAACGCCTAATAAGCCTCCAATCCCAATCATATGAGCACTAATTTGCCACCAGTAATTTACAATGGCAGCAACTAAGATGCTTATTGCACCACCTAAAACAAATAATTTAATAGTAGGCCAAATTGAAAAATCATATAACATATAAAATAAACCAAAGTAACACATCGAACTTGCTATTAATGGAAACATGCGTTCTTTTCTGTCTTTAATTTCAATAGAAGAAACATAATTTAATTTTAATAAAATTAATAAATTTAACACTGGCATTAAAAATGTAAACGCAAATACAGTTGCTATAATTACTAACTTTAATTTTAAAGGAGTAAACATATAAAACATACTATTTTCAATTCCGAAAAAAATAATTAAACACATATAAGTAACCATTAATAATGGATGAAAAATATATGAAAAAAGTTTTGCTAGTAAGCTCATAGGATAATTGGTGTTAAATTTACAGTTATTTTTTCGAGAAGATGGGAAATTGATAGTTAAAATATCAAATCTATTGCTATTTTTGAAGTGTATATGTTTACTCTACTTATTAAAGAAATTCGTGGCTTTTTAAGTTCGCTAATTGGCTATATCGCAATTGGTGTATTTATTACTGGAATTGGCACATTTATGTGGCTTGTACCATCAGAAAGCGCAGGTTCTAACGTGTTAGAAAATGGGTTTGCTAACATTGACCCGCTTTTTATTTTAGCACCTTGGGTCTATTTATTTTTAATTCCGGCAATTACGATGCGTAGTTTTTCTGAAGAAAAAAAAACTGGAACGATCGAATTATTATTAACTCGTCCGTTAACTGAATTGCAAATTGTTTTGGCTAAATACTTTGCAGGCGTTATTCTTGTCATCATTTCACTTCTTCCTACTCTCATTTATTATTATTCTGTTCATCATTTAGGCTATCCTAAAGGAAATATAGATACCGGCGGAATGTGGGGATCTTATATTGGCTTATTGTTTTTAGGAGCTGGTTTTGTGGCAGTTGGTACCTTTGCCTCTGCTATTTCTGAAAATCAAGTGATTGCGTTTATAATTGCGCTGTTATTATGTTTTATTACTTATGTAGGATTCGATTTTATTTCTGCTTCTGGCTTATTTGGAAAATACGATGCATTTGTGAAAGGAATTGGAATGAATCAACATTATGTGAGCATGAGTAGAGGTGTAATAGATACACGCGATGTCATTTACTTTCTAAGCATTATTGCCTTTTTTAATTTATTATCAAAAATAGTTTTACAAAGTAGAAAATGGTAAAACAACAATCAAAACAAAAACAAAAAGATTTACTAATGCTACTAGTAGTATTTGGTATTTTAATTACATTAAATTTTGTTGGCTCATTTTTGTTCAAACGCTACGATTTAACTTCTGAAAAACGTTACACACTTTCTGAATCAACTAAAAAATTAATAAAAAGTTTAGATGATGTATTATATCTAAAAGTTTATTTACAAGGTGATTTTAATCCAAGTTTTACGCGTTTGAGAAATGAAACAAAAGAATTATTAGATGAATATGCCTCTTATTCGGAGGGAAATATTGTTTACGAATTCATTAATCCACTCGACAATCCAAGCAAAGAAGAAACCGATAAATTAGAAAAACAGATTTACACAAAAGGCATCATGCCTGAGCAAATCGTTGACAAAACATCTCAAAAAACGTCTGAAACGTTAATTTGGCCTGGCGCAATTGTAACCTACAAAGGCAAGGAAACTGTATGGCAAATTTACACACGCTCCATTGGAATTGATCAAGAAAACAATATTAATAATTCCGTTCAAGAATTAGAATATGGTTTATCAAATAGCATCAGAAAAACGCAACTTGTAAAAAAACCAGAAGTATTATTTATTGAAGGCCACGATGAATTAGATACCTTACATGGCGCTGATTTTATGCATTCGTTAACAGAATATTATAACGTATCTCGTGTTAACATTAACAATAAGCTCTATGCATTAAAAGGTGCAGATGCCATTGTGATTGCACAACCAGATTCTGTTTTTGACGAAAAAGATAAATTTATTATTGATCAATTTATTATGCATGGTGGAAAAGCCTTATGGTTAATTGATCCCGTTTATACAAATCGTGATACATTAATTAGACGCGGATACACACTTGGTTTTAAAAATGAATTAAACTTAGACGATATTTTATTTAAATACGGCGTGAGATTAAACCCTGTATTATTACAAGATTTGCAATGTTCTCGTATTCCAATAAATGTTGGAATAAAAGCAGGGCAACCCGATTTTCAACTATTTCCATGGATGTATAATCCATTACTATTGCCAACCACAAACCACCCTATTGTAAAAAATTTAGATTTAATTAAAACTGAATTTATTGGAACCATCGACACCTTAAATACAAAAAATGTAAAAAAAACTATCTTACTTCAGTCATCTAAATACTCCAAAACTCAACCAACACCAGCGCGAGTGTCTTTAGCAATGATAAAAAATAAACCGAACGAAGTGCAATTTCAAAATTCATTTCAAAATGTTGCCTGTTTATTAGAAGGAAAATTTGAATCACTATATAAAAACAGAATTTCAAGTGTTTTCATGAATGATTCTGCTTACGACTATCTTGCAGAAAGTAAACCTACACGCATGATTGTGATTGCGGATGGTGATATTGCGAAAAATGAATATCAACGAAGCACAGGTATGATTTATCCATTAGGATATGACATCTATAGTAAACAACAATTTGCCAATAAAACGTTTTTATTGAATTGTATGAATTATTTATTAGATGATCAAGGATTATTACAATTACGCTCTCGTGAAGTAAAATTAAGACTATTAGATAAAAAGAAAATATCTAATCAAGAAACAAAATGGAAACTTATTAATGTATTATATCCTTTATTAGGATTAATTATTTTGGGCTTATTCCAGTTTTATATTCGAAAGAAAAAATACTCAGTTAAATAATTCTATATGAAAAAATCATCCATTTTTATCATCCTAATTTTAGCAATTTTAGCTGGACTTTCTGTTTATTTTTATAAAACAAGAAACGGAACTACAACCTTAAATAAAGATGCTAGTAATTTTAAATATAAAGATACCGCTCAAATAGATAAAATATTTATGGCTGATAAAGATGGCAAATCTTTAACATTAGACCGTGTAAAGGGCGTTTGGATGGTGAATAATACATATAAAGCTCGCCCAGATATTGTTGAAACATTATTACGTACCATTGCAACTGTTGAAGTAAAATCGCCCGTATCAAAACTTGGACGAGAAAATGTAATTAGAGTAATGGCTTCAAAATCTGTTAAAGTTGAAATATATAGTAAAGGGCAAAAGGTTAAACAATATTATGTTGGACATACCACTCAAGACCATTTAGGGACGTATATGTTATTAACCAATATTGAAACTGACGAAAATTATTCTGAGCCTTTTATCAATCATATTCCTGGATTTGAAGGTTTTTTAAATACACGTTTTATTACAGATGAAATAGATTGGAGAGATCGTTTAGTGATGAGTATCAGACCGCCACAAATCAAAACCATAAAAATGGAATTACATGAAATTCCAGATTCATCTTATATAATCGATTTAATAAGTATGCAACGTTTTACCTTAAAAACACTTAAAGGAAAAGAGCTTCCATTTGAAGTGGATAAAATAAAACAGTTTATTGCCTATTTCTTAAATGTAAATTGTGAAAACGTGTTAGATGAAAAAAGCGCATTAGTAGATTCACTTTCGAAAAAAGCCTTACCATTTGCAACTATTACAATAACTGATAGAGATTCCAAAACTCAGAGTATTCAATTATTTCATAAAACTCCAAACATTAGTAAAAATGAGCAATATGGAATCGATTATAAATATGATCCAGACAGACTTTATATTCAATACAGCAACAACAAAGCTTTCGGATTAGGACAATATTATGTGTTTGGCAAAATATTGCAAACCTACGGCTACTTTGATAAAAGTAAATAAATTCCGAAACTGAGTTTTTTTATAAAGAAATAGCTGTTTTTCTGCAAATTCTCAATCATCCCAACTGTTAAAAAAAAGTGTATAAGTAGCTTAGGCTTTTTAATATAAACCTGCTTCATATTATTAAATTTGAGATTAATTAAATCTAAGCCTATGAACTTTGTCGTATCTTCTTCTATATTATTAAAGCATTTAAAATCTATAAATGGTGTTATAAACACCAGTAATACAATTCCTATTTTAGATTGTTTTTTATTTGAGTTAAGTAATGGTTCATTAACCTTATTTGCAAGTGATATGGAAACAACGATCACTACAAGTATTAAAGTAGATTCTAGTGAAAACGGAAGTATTGCTATTCCTGCAAAAACGTTATTAGAGGCTTTAAGCAATTTACCTGATCAACCAATTTCTTTTATTATTGACACTAAAAAATTTAGCGCAAAATTAAAAACAGAAACTGGTGATTATACCTTAACAGGTCATAATGGTGATGAGTATCCAAAACTTCCAAAAGTTGAATCTGCTACATCTGTAATTATTAAAAGTGATGTATTAGCAAATGCCATTAATAAAACAATTTTCGCAACTGGTAATGATGATTTAAGACCTGTAATGAGCGGTGTGTTTTGTCAGTTTAATGAGGAAAACACCGTATTTGTTGCAACTGATGCTCATAAGTTAGTTCGCTATACACGTAATGATGCTAAGGCTGGTGCATCTGCTTCATTCATTATGCCTAAAAAACCTTTAAATGTTTTAAAAACATTATTGGCTGGTGTGGATGATGCCATCAAAGTAGAATTTAATAAAACAAATGCTTATTTCAATTTTGGAAATATCAATTTGGTATGTCGTTTAATAGATGGAAAATATCCTAACTACGAAGCGGTTATTCCAAAACAAAATCCAAACAAACTAACGGTAGATCGCTTAACATTATTAGGTGGTATTCGTCGTGTGAGTGTTTTTGCTAACAAAGCAACTCACCAAATACGTTTAAAAATTGCAGGAAGTCAATTAACACTTTCTGCTGAAGATTTAGATTTTGCAAATGAAGGGCACGAAACCTTAATGTGTACTTACATTGGCGAAGATATGGAAATTGGATTCAACTCTAAATTTGTGTTAGAAATGCTTTCTAATTTAGATAGCGATGAAATTACAATTGAAATGAGTGCTCCTAATCGTGCTGGAATTATTGTACCAACTCAAAAAGCAAATCCTGCAGAAGACGTATTAATGCTTGTAATGCCAGTAATGTTAAATAACTAATCATTATAAAAAAAATATAAGTCCCGCAACATTCATTTGAATTTGCGGGATTTTTTTTGAACCTGTTATCCTTTATTCTAATATGAAAGCCATTTCATTTAAAACACATATTGATATTTTAAACTACCTAAAAACAAGTTACTTGGAAATTCCAGAAACGGTAGTGAAAAAAATTGGTGGCATTGGCAAACAGCGTTTAATTTGCGAAGTGAATAAAACCATTAAATTTCAATGTGGATTAATGGCCTTAGGTGAAGGCAAAGCCTATATTTCTATAAACACCAAGCGCATGAAGGAATTACAGGTAACACTTGGAGACCAAGTTACTGTTACCATTACAAAAGATGAAAGTGAATATGGTGTGGAGTTAGCGGAAGAAATTGCTGAACTCTTTTTACAAGATCCCGAAATGAAAAAACGTTTTGATGCTTTAACACCAGGCAAACAACGCTATATTTTAAATTATGTAACCATCGTTAAAAGCAAACCATTACGACTTGAAAGAGCATTTTTGTTACTGACTAATTTAAAAAATATACCTGTTGGAAAAGAGCATATGCGAGATTTGATTAAACCATTGTAATGATTAACTTAGAATAAAAAATATAGGGAATAAATAATGCTAACAAATTGAAAAAAGAGTTTAACTAAACAAGCATTATAAAAAACCATATTTACTAAGCAGGAATCATTAAACCAAACTATTAACTGATTGAATAAACCCTTTTATATTTTTCTTTTTTTAATGTTGTTTTGTTACGAAGCTAAAACACAAACCGAATATATTACCAACGGTAGTTTTGAACAAATTGACTCTTGTTATGGACAGCCTGCTGGCATTGGATTTGATGTATTTGAATGGAGTGGATGCAAAGGATGGAGTAACCCTATAAAAAGCAGTAGTGATTTATGGTGTAAAAATCCTAAAGTAGGTATTATTACTCCCCCAAATGTTTTTTTAGGTTATCAATTTCCTAAAACTGGAAATAATATGGCAGGAATTTTAATTGGAGATCCCGCAATAGCCAACTACCGTGAATATGTTCAAAATAAGTTAAGCCAAACTCTCATAATAAATAAAAATTATACGATTGAGTTTTATTTATCAAATACAAGATTGCCTTGTACTACAAGTAGTTTTGGAATAAAGTTTTTTAATTCAAAACTTAATGATGTCACAACGTATTGGCTGACTAACTTAACACCAGACGCCGAAAATGATAAAACAAGTTTTATTACTGATACATTAGTTTGGCAAAAAGTGAGTTTAAATTATAAAGCAATTGGTACAGAAAATTATATGATTATTGGTTGTTTTGCAGATAGTTCAAAAATAAGTATTTCGAGCGATTGTGACACGACTGGTTTTGGTTCTTACATACCTGGTGTGGGTTATTTTTTCATAGATGATGTTTCAATTATTGAAATAGAAATGCCTGACTTACCAAATGTATTTACACCTAATGGAGATAATGTAAATGACGTGTTTAAACTAACAAACTGTGGAGCTATCCTAAATACAAGCATTTATAACAGATGGGGCAATCTTGTGTTTCAAACAGAAAATCAAAATCATTTTTGGGATGGCCGAACCACAAGTGGAGAAGAATGCGTGGATGGAATTTATTATTATATAATCGAAACAAAAGAAAAAACGCTAAAAGGCTTTATTCATTTAATAAGGTAAAACCTTATGAGCATTCATAGTAAAGTCCTAATAAAACTAAGAGCACATCTTTACTAAATTTTTTACCCAAATTTGTGGAGAAATAGATTTTGATAATTCGTTCGACTTTTTACTCATTGCTAATAATTGAGTCGCATCTAATTTTATAATTTTTTTCAAAGCTTGTTTAATACTCAACACATGTTCTGCTTCAAATTCAAAGCCGTTTTTTCCTTCAATTAAAAACTGTTCTTTCGCCCCTATTCGATTACTTAAAAGCAACGGAAACCCTGAAGCAGCAAACTCATGTACCACAACTCCCCAAGGTTCTTTTCGGCTAGGCAAAATAAATACACCGGTTTGTGCCGTGTAATAATCCATATCTTTTGGTTGTATAAATCCAAAATGTTTTATTTTAGGATGCTTTATTGGTTCAATATCGCCAATTCCCAAACACCACAATTCCCATTCGTTTGGTTGCTCATTTTGTAATTCAATAAATGCTTGCCAAAGTTCGGTTACACCTTTAAAATCATAATATCGTCCAACATATAAAAAACGTTTCGGAAAATTATGTTCTTTTTCTGCTTTTTGATTTTGATATATTTTTTCGAATAAATTTAAATCACAACTGTAAAAACCTTTCTCAATATGGCTTTCTTTAAAACCTAAATTTAGTACATACTTTTTTTGTATTTCACCTGGAACCCATGCGTGAGAAAATGTTTTTAGTAAGGTAAATCTACTTAAAACCATGGCTACTCGTTGTTTCAAATCACCACGCCAATGCGTGTCGCACGTCATAATAGTTGGAATGGTTTTAAAATAACTTTTTGAGATTTTTAAATAGTCTTTATCAATCCAACCACTACAAATAATGACTGTTGGATTAATTTCTTTTACTAAATTTTCTAATTCATTAAAATTATAATCAGACTTTGAGTATATGTTTACTTTATTGTTTTCCGAAAAGTTAAATGGAGCTTCTTTATTTACAGGCCACCGAATTATATGTACCTCACCATGTTCGGCTAATTGCCTACAACATGCTAAAAAATATTCAGCAATTTCAGTATATAAAAATAAGAATCTCATTGAGGCTAAGGTAAAATAAAAAATCCATCCGCTTAGTAGCGAATGGATTTTTCATGAATTTTAAAAAATATAAATGTTACTTTTTAGCGTAACGCGTTTTAAATTTATCAATACGTCCAGCTGTATCAACTAACATATGTTTACCAGTATAAAACGGGTGAGAAGTCATTGAAATATCTAATTTCACTAATGGATATTCAACACCATCTTCATGAACTATTGTATCTTTAGTATCTGAACAAGATTTTGTTAAAAATGTATATCCGTTTGACATATCTTTGAATACAACTAAACGGTAGTTTTCTGGGTGAATTTCTGCTTTCATTTTATTTTAAATTATATTATTCTAAATTTTGGAAGGCAAAGATAATAAAAAACCTTTATTAACAATACTTTTTTCAAAAATATAATAATTTTATCGTTTTACCGTTCTTAATACATAACTTTGAACAATGATTAAGATTTTCTTTACTATATTCATAACCATCTGCCTATCAACTTGTTTCATCTCTTGTAAAAAAGATAAATTCATTACAGATTCGAATGCAAAGGTATCATTTTCTCAAGATTCGGTGCTATTTGATACTGTTTTTACGACCATTGGCTCTACAACGCGCCAAATCAGAGTCAGAAATATGAATAAGCAAAAAATTAATATTTCTTCTATCAGACTTCAAAACGGAAATGCTTCTATGTTTATGTTAAATGTAGATGGAACACCAGGAAAATCAGTTTCTGATGTCGAAATATTGGCTCAAGACAGTATTTATATTTTTATCCAAGTTAATGTTAATCCAGCCAGTTCATTAAGTCCTTTTATTATTCAAGACAAAATTTTATTTGACGTAAATGGTAATGAACAAAGTGTGGCTCTAGAAGCTTGGGGACAAGATGCCTACTATCATTTTCCAAATAAAGCGATTCAGTATAAAACTGGCTATTTGGCCTACTCTACTGTTTCAACGGGTACTAATGTTACCGTAAATTGGATTAATGATAAGCCACACGTTATTTACGGTTGGCTTGTTGTCGATTCTACTCAAAAATTAACCATTGCTGCAGGAGTAAAAGTATATCTTCATCAAAATGCAGGTTTATGGGTTTATCGTTATGGAACATTGCAAGTTAATGGCGTTAAAGGAAATGAAGTCACCTTTCAAGGAGACAGACGAGAGTTAGATTACGCAGATGTACCAGGCCAATGGGACCGTATTTGGATTAATGAAGGACATACAGATAATTACATCAATTATGCCATCATAAAAAATAGTTATATCGGAGTTCAGGCCGAAGTACTGCTGAGTTTAGCTCAACCAAACCGCTTACGATTAACAAATACAATTATCAAAAATTGCTCAAAATGGGGAATTTACGGGGTTGCTTTCAATTTATGGGGAAGTAATAATGTGGTGGTGAATTGTAAAGAATACTGCGCAGCCTTAACATTAGGCGGAAAATACACATTTTTACATACCACATTTGCTAATTATTTTAACCAAGATGGTGGACGTGGCACTCAACCCTGCCTTCATATTGACAATTATTCGGGAGCCCAATATTTCCCTTTAGATAGTGCTTATTTTGGAAATTGCATCATTGACGGAAGTCTTTCAAATGAGCTAGAATTAGATATTAATTCGGCATCCACTTTTACAAAAAACTATAAATTTAATAGTTGTTTAATAAAAACACCCGCATTTACGGGCTCAACATCAATCAATAATGTATTTAACCAATCAGCAAGTTTTATAAGTGCTTCTACCTATGATTTTAAAATTGGATCTACCTCAGCAGCAAGAAACATAGGTGACCCAGGAATTTCAACCATCTATCCATATCTATTCGTGCAAACGGATATACTTGGTACTGTCCGCTCACCTAGCATAGACGCCGGCGCCTATCAATACCCATAGGAATTGCTCCGAATCAACAAAAATTATTGAACCGTATAAATGCTATTATTATCTAAATAGTTATTTAAAATATCCATAAAACCATTATATTTGAAATATGGAATTTTCTGCAGTTCAAATAGCACAATTACTTGATGGAATCGTTGAAGGAGACGAACAAATGATGGTATCAAATCTTTCTAAAATTGAAGAAGGAATTGCTGGTACCTTATCGTTTTTAGCTAATCCTAAATACACGAATTACATTTATGAAACTGATGCAAGTATTGTAATTGTTAACAAATCGCTTATTCTTGAAAGGCCTTTAAAACCAGGTTGTACGCTTATACGAGTGGATGATTCATATGCCAGTTTTGCAAAATTATTGGAAATGTACAACCAGGTAAAGGGCGAAAAAACTGGAATAGAGCAACCTTCTTTTATTAGTGAAAGTGCCGTTTTAGGAGATAATTGTTATGTAGCCGCATTTGCATATATCGGTACTAATGTAAAAATTGGCAATAATGTGAAGTTATATCCTCATACGTATGTAGGAGATAATTGCACGATTGGTAACAACACAACTTTATTTTCGGGAGTAAAAGTATATCATGAATGTAAAATTGGAAACCAAGTTACTGTTCACTCTAACACGGTAATTGGCAGTGATGGCTTTGGTTTTGCTCCTCAAGATGGGAAAGAGTTTTCTAAAGTTCCTCAAATAGGAAACGTAGTGATTGAAGATAATATTGAAATAGGATCAAACTGCTCAATTGACAGAGCAACACTAGGCTCTACCATACTTCGCAAAGGAGTTAAATTAGATAATTTAGTTCAAATTGCGCACAATGTTGAAATTGGCGAAAATACTGTAATTGCTGGTCTTTCAGGCGTTGCAGGTTCTACAAAAGTTGGAAAAAACTGTATGATAGCAGCACAAGTAGGGATTGTAGGACATATTAGAATTGCAGATGGCGTTAAAATTGCTGGCCAAGCTGGAGTTGGCTCTTCTATAGAAAAAGAAAATGAAATTGTTCAAGGTTCGCCTTCCTTTAGTTTAGGGGATTTCAGAAGAAGCTATGTGCTTTTTAAAACATTACCAAAACTAAATATGAAACTAAATGAAATTGAAAAAAAATTAAAAAATAATTAAAATAATACACTTACGAATTGACACATTGTCTAAAAGCAAAACATGAGCGATAAACAAAGAACCATAAAAAAAGCAGTTTCTATTACAGGAAAAGGCTTACACACAGGAAAACCAGTTACATTAACATTTAATCCAGCAGAGATTGGACATTGGTATAAATTTCAAAGAACAGATTTAGAAGGGCAACCAATTATTGAAGCAGATTGCGATTTAGTGGTTGATACATCAAGAGGAACTACTTTAGAAAAAAACGGAGCACGAGTTCATACAACTGAACATGTACTTGCAGCTTTAGTAGGCCTAGGAATTGATAATTGTTTAATACAAGTTACTGGTCCTGAAATGCCAATTATGGATGGTAGTTCAATTAATTTTATTGAAGTTTTAGAAGAAGCAGGAATTGTTGAGCAAGAAGCTTTTAGAGATTATTTTGTGTTAGATGAGAGTTTAACATTTGAAGATCCTATTAAAAAAGTAGAAATGTTAGCTGTTCCTCAAGATGCATTCAGAGTTACTGTAATGGTAGATTACGGAAGTGAAGTATTAGGAACTCAACATGCATCAATGTATCATGTAGGTGAATTTAAAGAAGAAATTGCACCTTGTAGAACATTTGTATTTTTACGTGAATTGGAAGCTCTCATTCAACACGACCTAATTAAAGGTGGTGATATGGACAATGCAATTGTGCTTGTTGATAGTGAATTGCCAAAAGAAAAATTAGATTATTTACGTAAAGTATTTAATAAGCCTGATGTAGAAGTTAAAGGGCGTGGAGTTTTAAATAATACAAAACTTAGATTCTTTAATGAGCCGGCTCGACATAAATTACTAGACATTGTTGGTGATTTAGCATTAGTTGGAAAACCTTTAAAATTACATGTTTTAGCAGGTCGACCAGGTCACGCAGGAAACGTTGCTTTTGCTAAAAAACTTAAAGAATTAGTTAAAAAGAAAAAGGCTGAAAAAGATTTCTTAAAAATAGATTTAACACTTCCTCCAGTTTTAAATATTACTGATATTATGAAATTGCTTCCTCACAGGCAACCATTTTTATTAATAGATAAAATAATGGAAATTTCATTAACTCACGTTATTGGGGTAAAAAATGTTACGTTAAATGAGGAATTCTTTAATGGACATTTTCCAGGAAATCCAGTAATGCCAGGCGTGTTGTTAATTGAAGCAATGGCACAATGCGGTGGTGTTTTAGTTTTAAAAACAGTTCCTGATCCAGAAAATTATTTAACTTACTTCATGAAAATTGATAGTGTGAAGTTTAAACAAAAAGTAGTACCCGGAGATACTGTTGTTTTTAGCTTAAATTTACTAACGCCAATTCGCCGAGGTATTTGCCATATGAGAGGGACAGCTTATGTAAATAACAAACCAGTTATGGAAGCTGAAATGATGGCACAAATAGTTAGAATGAAAGAAGAAGATTTAAAAACACCAAACGTTGTTTTAGCTCAATAATTCAAATATAAAAATTATGATTTCTCCACTTGCAAACATTAGCCCAAAAGCAAAAATTGGAAGTAACGTAACTATTGAAGCATTTGCTACAATATATGAAGATGTTGAAATAGGTGACAACACGCACATTCACCCAAATGCACTTATTTATCCTGATACAATTATTGGAAGTAATTGTCAAATTTTTCCAGGAGCAGTAATTGGAATTGTTTCCCAAGATTTAAAATATAAAGGCGAAAAATCTAATACGGTCATTGGGAATAATACAATTATACGAGAGTATGTAACCGTTCATAAAGGTACTGCAGATAGAATGACCACAAAAATTGGAGATAATTGCCTATTAATGGCATACGTTCATATCGCCCATGATTGTATTATTGGAAACAATGTTATTATTGCAAATTATACTGGATTAGCTGGTCATGTTACCATCGAAGATTTTGTAATAGTAGAAGGGATGGGAGCAATTCAACAATTTGTAACCATTGGAGCGCATAGTTTTTTAGCTGGTGGTTCAAAAGTTAGAAAAAATGTGCCACCATATATTCGTGTGGCACGTGAACCATTACAATACATCGGTGTGAATACGGTTGGACTGGCACGACGCGGCTTTGAAAAAGAAGTCATAAATCATATTGAAGATATTTATCGTTTAATATTTGTAAGAGGTCATAGTATTTCAAATGCTTTAGAATTAGTGGTTCAAGAAATAAATGATACTGAAATAAGAAACCAAATTGTTGAGTTTATTAAAAACTCAAGCGATGGAATAATAAAAGGAATTTAAATTCTTTAACAAAAAAAAATGGCTCGAATACTAACTGGAATAACAAGTAATAACATACCTCATTTAGGGAATATATTAGGAGCAGTCATACCAGCAATTGAACTTAGCAAACAATCGGATAATGAATCTCTTTTCTTTATTGCTGACTTACATTCGCTTATCTCTCAAAAAACGGCTTCTGCAAGAGTTGAAAGTGTAAACTCTGTTGCCGCAACATGGTTAGCGTTTGGTTTTGATACGCATAAAAACATGTTATATCGTCAAAGTCGTATTCCAGAAGTTTGTGAATTAACTTGGTATTTAAATTGTTTCACGCCTTATCCAATGCTTGCCAATGCGCATTCGTTTAAAGATAAAGCGGATAGATTAAAAGAAGTAAATTCAGGGTTATTCACTTATCCTGTTTTAATGGCTGCTGATATTATTTTGTATGATGCGGAATTTATTCCAGTTGGAAAAGATCAGATTCAGCATATTGAAATGGCTAGAGATATTGCTGCAAAAATAAATCACGAATATCAGCAAGATATTTTTGTTTTACCTGAAGGAAAAATCGATACAAATGTGATGATTGTGCCAGGAATTGACGGGCAAAAAATGAGCAAATCTTACAACAATTTTATAAATATATTTTTGCCAGAAAAGGAATTACTTAAAGTTGTTAAAACAATTGAAACGGATAGCACTCCTTTAGAAGATCCAAAAGATTATGAAACTTGTAATGTGTTTAATCTTTATAAATTAATAGCAAACGAATCTCAAATAGAAGAAATGAAAAATAATTACCGAAAAGGTGGTTATGGTTATGGGCATGCAAAAGTTGCGCTTTACGAATTACTTTTAGTTAAGTTTGAAAATCCTCGCAAAATATATAATGAATTAATGGCAAATCCAGAGTTAATTGAAAAGCAATTAATAATTGGTGAAGCTAAAGCAAGAAAAATTGCACAAGAAAAAATTTTACAATTAAGAACAGTTCTCGGATTCTAACTTTTAATAAATTATCATGAAAAAACTTATACTAATTTTAAGCTTAATTAGCTTTACAAAATTTGCATCTGCTCAATGCACAGGTTGCACAACAACCATTTCTGGATTAAATTCAGCAAACCAAATTATTAGTGCTGGACAAACGCTTTGTATCTCGTCAACAGGAACTGTAACTGGATTAATAACTGTAACTGCTGGTGGTTCAGTTTGCAACGAAGGAAACATAAACTCTTCTAATTTTTGGGTAGCTGGCGGTACGTTAAGAAATTATGGAACTATTAATGTTGGAAATTTAATGGTTTCATCAGCAGGAACTTTTACAAATTACTCAGTTACTGATGCTGATAGTTTGCTTATAACAGATGCAGCATCCAACTATATAAATAATGGAACTCAAATAAATAAAGCATTTGCCGTTGCTATTAATGCGACTGCTACAAATAATGGAAATGTAAATTCTGTTATAATGTATGATTCAATTGGAGTATATATTAATAATGGTACGATAAACCTATCTGGAAGTATGGGAACGGATTATAATAGCAATTTTACAAATAATGGAAACCTAAATGTAGCGTTAGATTTAGGAAATGCGCATAATAGTATTTTCACAAATAATAAATTTGTTACCATTCAAAGAGATTTTTTAAATGGAACAAGTGCAAATTTTATTACCAATTGTATTATTAATGTTGGAAGAAACTGGTACAATGAGGCTACAATTACTGGCGCACCGTTATCAAGTTGTGGAGGTTTTTCAATCACTGGATTATCTGGAAATACAGGAACTATAGGATCTGGATCAAACCATGTTGATATTTGTGATGTTGGCCACCCAACACTTGGTCTTGATGGCCCTGGCGGAACAATAGCTAGTACAACAACATATTGCACATGTATGAATACTTGCCTTGCAATTGTGGGAATAGAAGAAACTAAAAATAATTTAAATTCTTTAGTATATCCAAATCCTGCAAACGATAAATTTTATATCGATATAAATACTCAATCGAATGAATTAATCGAAATTAAAATTGAAAATATGTTAGGAGAAATTGTTTCAAATACCGTTACTTCTCAAAATGAAAAAATTCAAATTAATCTTTCCAATTTTAAAAACGGCTTATATTTTATCACAGTAAAACAAAATAATAATTCTACAACTCAAAAAATTATAGTTCAACATTAAACTAGTAATGTGAAAAAAATAAATTCTATTTTTTCTGATTTAAAAGTAATTGAATTATCAAGTGTTTTGGCTGGCCCAGCTGTTGGCTTATTTTTCTCAGAACTAGGTGCCGAAGTAACTAAAATAGAAAATAAAAACACAAAAGGCGATGTAACACGCTCTTGGAAATTAAAATCTGAAAACGAAAAAGATCCGAATAGCGCTTATTATTGGAGCGTCAATACAGGTAAAAAAAACATTCTGTTAGATATTAAAAATCCACTTGATTTAAAAAAAGTTTATGAATACATAAAATCTGCAGACATACTCATCACTAATTTCAAAACAGGCGACGACACCAAATTAAAATTAGATTATAAAACTGTAAAAAAAATAAATCCAAAATTAATTTACGCCTCTATAACTGGGTTTGGAACCAATGTATATAGAACGGCTTATGATTTAATTTTACAAGCAGAAAGCGGATTTATGTTTATGAATGGTGAAAAAAATTCCAAACCATTAAAAATGCCCGTTGCACTTATTGACGTTTTAGCATCACATCAATTAAAAGAAGCAGTTTTAATTGCTTTACTTAACAGAGCGAAAACGAACTCTGGATGTCATGTTTCCGTTTCGTTATTTGATACCGCAATAGCTTCATTAGCAAATCAGGCAACCAATTGGTTAATTGCAAATGATTTGCCAATAGCTAATGGTTCATTACATCCAAACATTGCGCCATATGGAGAGATTTTCATTACCAAGGATAAACATCAAATAACGTTTGCCATAGGATCAAACCAGCAGTTTACAGAATTACTTGATATTTTAAATCTTCAGAACATCCTATCAAATGATAAATTTTCAACAAATCAATTGCGGGTAAAAAACAGAGAATTTTTATTTGAAGTATTAAATGCAAAAATTAAAACCATTAATTTTAAAAGTATTTATAAAAATTGCATTGCAAACGATATTCCTATTGGAAAAATAAGAAACTTGAAGGAAGTTTTTGAATTACCAATGGCAAAAAAAATGATTAAAAAAACCATTTATAAAAATCAAATTTTACATACTGTAAATTCAGTAGCATTTGAGTTTTTATAAATTATCTAATTCTGCTTTTAATTTTTTAGTCAAGCTATTTGCTACCAATTCGTAGCTATCATCAATCCAACTAAAAATTATTTTCTGACTAACCGAACCATCACAAATAATCGTATTCCAATGCTGTTTATTCATATGATAACCAGGAATCACACAAGCATATGCTTCACGTAATTCAATTGCTTTTTCAGGCAAACATTTTACGTTAAATTGGATTGGGTTATTTTCGAGACCAGTCAATAAAAATAATTTCCCCATTACTTTAAACACTAACGTTTCAGGGCCAAAAGGTAAAGCCTCCTCTACTCCTTTTTTACTCAAACAATAATCGCGCAATTCTTCTAAATGCATTTTAGAATTTATTTTTCCAAAGCTTCTTTTACAAGTTGATTAGCCATTTTAGGATCAGCTTTTCCTTTTCCTAATTTCATTACTTCACCAACAAACAATCCTAATAAATTAACTTTCCCAGATTTGTATTCAATAATTTTTTCAGGATATTTTGCTAAAGCTTGATTCACTAATTCTTGTAAAGCTCCGGTATCATTACTTTGTATAATATCTAAACGTTGAGCTATACTTAAAGGTAATTCAGTAGGATTTAAAATTAATTCAGGGAATAATTTTTGTGTAGCAACAGCATTACTTATTTTTCCTTCATCAATTAAAGAAATAATCTCAGCGATAGATTTTGGTACTATTTTAAATTTATCAATCGTAATTGCATTTTCATTCAAATACGATTTTACACTTCCCATCATCCAGTTTGCTGCAGCTTTATGATTTTTTGTAAACGAAACTAATTCGTTAAAATAAAAAGCAATCGCTTTAATATCAATTAAGTTATTAGCATCATATTCTGACAAACCAAACTCTTTTGTATAGCGATGCAATAAATCGCTTGGTAATTCAGGCATTATTGCTTTTATACTATCAATATAATTTTGTTTAACCATTATTGGTTGCAAATCGGGTTCAGGAAAATAACGGTAATCATTTGCATTTTCTTTACTTCTTAATGAAAATGTGGATCCATTACTTGCTTCAAAACTACGCGTTTCACCAGCTATTTCTCCACCTTCTTCCAATAAATCAATTTGGCGTTTTATTTCAAAATCAATTGCTCGCTGAACATTTCTGAACGAGTTCATGTTTTTAACCTCAACTTTTTTTCCGTATTCTTTAGCATCTAAAAGCATTACCGAAATATTTGCATCACATCGTAAAGAACCTTCTTCCATGTTACCATCGCAAATATCAAGATAGCGTACTAATTTCCGAACTTCATTCAAATAAATGTAAGCATCGTCACCACCCGTAAAATCAGGTTCAGTAACAATTTCTAATAAAGGTGTACCTGCTCTATTTAAATCTATTAATGTTTCGAAAGGATCAACATCATGCAAACTTTTTCCAGCATCTTCCTCCATGTGAATACGCGTTAAATTTATTCGTTTGATACTACCATCCTTTAATTTAATATCAACCCAACCACCATTACAAATTGGGGTTTTATCTTGCGTAATTTGATACCCTTTTGGTAAATCCGCATAAAAATAATTTTTTCGGGCAAACTGGTTCTCCTCACGAATCTCACAATTCATTGCAAGTCCCAATTTAACCGCATATTCAATCGCTTTTTTATTAACTTTTGGCAATGTACCTGGGTGCCCAAGAGTAATAACACTGATGTTTGAATTTGGTAAAGCACCATATTCAGCAATATCATTGCTATACATTTTTGTTTTAGTGGATAACTGAATGTGGCATTCTAAACCAATTACCGCTTTATATTTATCGTAAATGCTCATTTTATTTTGATTGTAAACTAGAGGTCTAATTTAGATAAAAAAATTTATTTAAAATCTTATCTAGTCATTTAATAAAAAAAGCCCCTAAAATAGGGGCTTTTGTTGTCTGACTAGGGCTCGAACCTAGACTTTACTGAATCAAAATCAGTCGTGTTGCCAGTTACACCATCAGACAATTTTAAACTTATAATAAGTTCGGGGCACAAAAATAACAAAATAAACTCATTTACAAAAAAATCATAAAAAAAAAATTTCATTCTGTTTGGCGGAGTTTTTTAATTAAATTCGCATCTTACACATTAAAATAAAAATATGTCGTTTAAAAAACTGAATAATATCATTGGCTGGTTAGTGTTTGCTATCTCTGCATTTACTTATATATCAACAATCGAGCCAACAGCAAGCTTTTGGGATTGTGGAGAATATATAGCATGTGCCTTTAAGCTAGAAGTTGGGCATCCTCCTGGGGCACCATTCTTTATGTTGGTAGGCCGCTTTTTCACACTTTTAGCGGGTGGCGACCCAGCAATGGCGGGTAAAATGATAAATATTATGTCTGCATTATGTAGCGCATTCACAATTTTATTTTTATTTTGGAGTATTACTCGTATTGGAATAAAATCATTAGTGAAAAAAGGACAAGAATTCACTTCTGCTAAACAATGGGCAGTTTTAGCTGCAGGTGTTGTTGGTGGATTAGCCTATACTTTTTCTGATTCATTTTGGTTTTCGGCTGTTGAAGGTGAAGTTTATGCCATGTCATCATTTTTTACTGCTTTAGTATTTTGGGCTATTTTAAAATGGGAAGAAGAAGATACCACAAACCCTACAGGTTCAATGCGTTGGTTGGTATTAATTGCTTATTTAATGGGTTTATCAATTGGTGTCCATTTACTTAATTTACTTGCTATTCCAGCAATTTGCTTTATTTATTACTTCAAAAAATATCCATTTACTTGGAAATCATTTTTTGTTACAGGCTTCATTTCATTAATTCTTCTAGGTGGAATTCAAAATATCATGATTCCTAAAATTGTAAAATTTGCCGCTGACTATGAGGTGTTTTTTGTAAATAAATTAGGAATGGGCTTTAATATTGGGTCTATGGTGTATTTTGTTTTATTAATTGTTACACTTTCTTCATTAATAGCCTATACAGTAAATAAAAAAGAATCTTTTTACAAACTAGGATTCTATACTGCCATCTTATTTGTTGCAATTGTTACTATTTCAGGAAATGGTGTTGGAGCATTAGTAAGTCGTGCAATTGTTTTAGGCGGATTTTTATACGGTATTAATTATTTAAAAACTAAAAACATCAATACACTGAATGTTATTTTAGTAAGTTTCACAACTCTATTAATTGGTTACTCTTCATTCTTTGTTTTAATTATTCGTTCACAAGCAAATACGCCAATGGATGAAAATGATCCTGAAAATGCAATTACCATGTTATCGTATTTAAATCGTGAGCAATATGGAGATTGGCCTTTAACTTATGGTCAATATTATAACGCTCCAACAAAATCACAAAGTACATTTGGTGATAGAGATCCTATTTATGCAAAAGATGAAAAATCAAAAAAATATTTAGTAACAGATGATCGTAAAAAATCTGTTCCAGTTTATGAAGATGAGTATTGCACAACTTTTCCACGTATGTGGAGTCAGCAGCCTAATCACGAGGCTGCATACAGATATTGGGGTGATGTAGCAAACCATCATAAAACAAAAACTAAAATGAATGACCGTACTGGAGAAATGGAAGAAGTTCAAATTCCTACATTTGGTGCCAACTTAAATTATTTCATCAGCTATCAAGTAAAATACATGTACTTGCGTTATTTTGCTTGGAATTTTATTGGTAGACAAAATGATATTCAAGGTTTAAATGGTAATCCTTTAGAAGGAAATTGGAAAACAGGTATTAAAGGATTTGATGATTTTATTTTAGATACAGACACTTCTTTTGAACCGCACAATACATCTAATAATTTAGCGAGTAATTCATTTTATGGTTTACCATTTATCTTAGGTTTATTAGGTATGTTATTCATGTATCAATATAACAAAGAAGATATGTGGGTTGTTGCCTTATTATTTTTATTAAACGGATTGGCAGTTGTATTTTATTTAAATCAGTATCCTTACCAACCTCGTGAGCGAGATTATGCCTATGTGGCATCATTTTATGCTTTTGCCATTTGGATTGGATTAGGTGTATTATTTATATTTAATTTTTTAGCCTCAAAAACAAATGCCAAAACAGCTGTTTTATTAGCAACTGTTATTGGTTTAATTATTCCTACACTTATGGCATCAGAAGGTTGGGGTGATCATAACCGTTCTAAAAGAACAATGAGTAGAGATTTTGCGGTTAACTATTTAAATTCTTGTGCACCAAATGCCATATTATTTACAAATGGAGATAATGACACATTCCCACTTTGGTATGCCCAAGAAGTAGAAGGCATCAGAACAGATGTAAGAGTAGTAAACTTAAGTTTATTACAAACGGATTGGTATATAGCTCAAACGCGAAGAGCTGCTTATGAATCAGCGCCTGTGCCATTTACAATCGCTCCTGAAAAATTAGTTCAAAATAAACGTGAAGTTGTTTATTTAATGGATAAAAATTCAGGACCATATAACTTGAAAAAAGCAATTGAGTTTGTTGAGTCTGATGACATTAATAACAAATTTGAAAACGGAGGTAAATATTATGATTTCATTCCTGCAACTTCTTTTTATGTTAATGTAGATTCTAATCAGGTAATGAAAAATAAAGTTATTTCTGTTAGAGATACGGCACGTTTAACAAAAACAATTAAGTGGACAATTGGTCGTTCTTATTTAACTAAAAATGATTTGATGGTATTAGATTTAATTGCACATAACGATTGGAAACGTCCAATTTATTTTGCTGTAACAACTGGTGCTGAAGCTTATTTAGGATTAGAAGAATATTTTCAATTAGAAGGCTTAGCTTATCGTTTAGTGCCAATTAAAAATACACAAGACGAAATGCAGCAAGGTGGCCGTGTAAAAACTGATATCATGTATGATAACATTATGAAATTTGAATGGGGCGGCTTAGATAAACAAGGAGTTAGTTTGGATGAGAATTGTACACGTATGGCCTCTAATATGAGAATGCAAATGGCAACATTAGCAAGTGCTTTAATTAATAAAGGACAAAAAGCGAAAGCTGAAAAAGTACTAGATTTATGTTTAGAGAAAATGCCAGATGCCAATGTACGCTTTGAAGCAACTCTATATACTATTATTGCAGGTTATTACCAATTAGGCAAAATGGATAAAGCCATGAAATTATCAACGCAATTGTTTGATATTTTTGAAAATGATTTAAAAGTGTATAACAAACAAAAATCTGTTCATCGTGCATCATTTAACCGTGAGATTGGTCAATCGAAAGAAATTATGCGCCGTTTAACAATGCTTGCAGAGCAATTTAAACAAGAAGCCTATTCTAAAGAACTAATGAAACGCTTAACGGCAAACGTGCCAATGGAAGAATTAATGCCTCAGGAACAACAAGGACAAGGGCAACCAGCAATGCAATAATTTGCAATGATAAATTAATAAAAAAGACACGCTAAAATTTTAGCGTGTCTTTTTTATTATTAATTAAACAATAACATTATAAATAATCTAAATACAAATCTTCCATTTTACTGACACTGTTTTTCCAGTTGAATAAAAGATTAATACGTTCGTGGGCATTTTTTGCGTGGAGAAATCTAAGTTCGTTATTTAATAAATACGTTTCCATTGCAACAAAAATATCATCCACTGAAGTTGATTTTGCAATCAATCCAACCGTTTCGTTTGGAATTAAATCTTTAAAACCACTGGCATTACTTACAATTACAGGAATTTCACAAGCCATTGCCTCTGCAACACTAACACCAAAACTTTCATTTTCTGAAACGTTTACTAATACATCTAATGAGTTTAAGTAATCTGGAATTTTGTCATGCGAAACTCGCCCTACCATTTCAATTCTTGAATTTAAGTTGTGTAAATTAATTAATGATTCAATATTTTTTTGTTCAGAACCACTTCCAACCAATTTTAATTTTAAATCCAAATTTGGATATTTTTTCACTAATAAATTAAATGCTAATACAACGCGATCGATATTATAAATTTTTTCTAAAAATTTAGTACAACCAAACACAAAAATTTTAGAATTATCAGCATCTCTTTTAGAATAAAATAAATTCAAATTCACCCCAAATGGTATGATATAGGCTTCCTTTGAAGTATACTTTTCTAATTCCTCTTTCAAAAGAGAAGACGTAACGCAAATCTTATCGGCTCGCCATAATACGAAGTTCAACATTTTTTTTTGCAAAAAATTCTTCTTTGGAAACACCATCACATCACTTCCCCAAGCAGAAACAATAAAGGGTTTAAAAAAAGTTAATGCACCTACAAAGCCATAACTGCTAGCGTAATGAGCATGTATAACATTAGGTTTAAATTTTAAAATGCTAACTAATAATTTGGGAAATAAAAAGAAATATGACATCTTGGATAAAAACGACCCATTACTGAAGCTTTTGGCTTGATGCAAAACGGTAATATTGCTTTCGTCTTTATATTTATTTGTATTACATGAATTAAAAGAAAATATACCAATTTTAAAATTGTCTTTTAATAAGCTATCTACCCATTTTTGAGTATGAGGTGAATTGATATCAGTTAAAATTAATATACGGGGTTTTATGGCCATTTTCAGTTGGACTTCCCATATAATTAAAGGTTTAATTCCAATCAAAAAAATAAGCCTTAAAACAAAATAAATAGTGAAATGAGTTTTATGGAGTCACAAAAAGCTGACAAACAAAAAAGCCACCAGACATTGGTGGCTTTTGCTCCCTCTCCTGGACTCGAACCAGGGACCCCATGATTAACAGTCATGTGCTCTAACCAGCTGAGCTAAGAAGGAATCTTTTCCTCTAAAGGGAGGGCAAATTTAATACATATTTTATAAATAAACAATATATTTGTAAAAAAAATTAAACCAATTTAAAATTATGAGTCTTTTAGTAGTAGGTACCGTTGCATTTGATGCCATAGAAACACCTTTTGGCAAAACCGATAAAATAGTTGGAGGTGCAGCAAGTTATATTGCCCTTGCATCTTCATATTTCCATAAAGATATTAGCATAGTATCTGTTGTAGGTGATGATTTTCCAACTGAATTTTTAGATATATTAAAAAAACAAGGAACTGATATTACGGGTTTGCAAATTAAAAAGGGTGAAAAATCATTTTTTTGGAGCGGACGCTACCATAATGATATGAATTCGAGAGATACTCTTGAAACTCAGTTAAACGTATTAGAAAACTTTGATCCAATTGTACCAGAGAACTGTAAGCAAGTTGATTTCTTAATGTTAGGAAACTTAATGCCAGTTGTACAACAAAAGGTATTAAACCAGTTAACAAAACGCCCTAAACTAATTGTATTAGATACAATGAACTTTTGGATGGACATTGCAATGGAAGAATTATTGAAAACATTAAAAGAAATTGATGTTTTAACAATTAACGATTCTGAAGCTCGTCAATTATCTGGAGAATATTCGTTAGTAAAGGCAGCACAAAAAATATTAACCATGGGGCCAAAAGTATTGGTTATTAAAAAAGGAGAACATGGTGCTTTATTATTTAATAAAGAAGAAGTGTTTTTTGCTCCGGCATTGCCTTTAGAAGATGTATTTGACCCAACAGGTGCTGGCGATAGTTTTGCTGGTGGATTTATTGGTTATTTAGCAAAAACGGGTGATATTAGTTTTGAAAACATGAAACGTGCTATTATTTTTGGTTCGGCTATGGCAAGTTTTACAGTTGAAAAATTTGGAACTGAGCGTTTAATTGGTTTATCTGATAAGGACGTTAACAATAGAGTTCAAGAATTTATTGACTTAGTACAATTTGATATTTCTTTAGTATAATTTTATAATAAATTTAATAAAAAAGCCTTAGTGAAAATTTCACTAAGGCTTTTTTGTTTGCTATAATTTTATTTAGTAAATAAACATATTGATTTGATTTTGTTATATTTACTAATACAAATAGAAAGATAGAAACTTGATGAATATTGCTAAAATAGCAATAATTGGTTGCAAAAACTTCTTTCTATATGGAAGTCAGGCGCAAACAGTCCGGACATACTTTATATATATAAAATGAAAGAAGACATTGCGATATCAATAAATTACAAAGCTAGTGGTGGACAATTAATCGGTATAGATGAATTAGTTACTGACTTAAGAAAAAATTATACAGTTGTTAACATTAAACCAAATGGAGGTGCTCAATTTGGGGGACTATTTGACTTCATAATTAATCTAGTATTCAATTCTACTAGTGAAGCGTTTTTTAAAAACATTATACAAGAAGTTCAAAACGACATAGTAATTGGCGGCGTTAAAAAATACATATTGCAACCATTTGTAGACGCATTGATAAAATTTGAGCTTGCAAATCCGACAGCAGACTATCTAAGTTTTACAATGCAATTTGATGATATCTCAGTAAAGTTTTACGCACTTCCAAATTCCTTTCATTCAAAAGTATCAAAAGTATTTTCAGACTTACACTCAAAGAGAGAATATTACGATAATCCAAAATATGGACAACTATATGAAATAGTTATCCCTCTTCATTTCGAAGATAACGAATATCATATTGCATACTATACAGACTCCGTGAACTATTCAGACTATTGGGGACTATTATATTCCGTCGGACATGAGCGGCTTGTTTTTGACGCAAAACAAAATATCATTATTGAAAAAGACTGGAGTTAAATAAACAATTGTGTGGCTGGCATCTGCTAACATCACCCACAAAAATGCGGATATTCGTACAAGCATTTGCAAACGCAGTAGACAATTTTTTAATTTTCTCTTTGCAAAAGTCTAATAAACATTTATCTTTATTTAAACATAACTGTAGTCTCTGCTGCTAGTACAAAACTAAAATTTAATCGATATTTCTTATAATAATAAACATGACTATTTCGTTAGAAAACATATTTTAAGAAGTATATGATAGACTTACATTCATTCTTTTGTACTCTCGGAATTCTATTTTATGTATTTCTATTTTTGGGTTATAATGAACCTTTAAACAATAAGAAAATGTTTACTTTTTTTTATTGTTACTCAATTATTTCTTTAATACTATTTTTTGCTTTTGACGTTTCATTAGGAACACATAACGAAAAGGCCTTTCACTGGGTTTTACCAGTCCCAATATTTGTTTTAACATTATACAAACTCATGGATAATTACATTATCAAAAAATTTAAACGACATATTATCTTTTATTACAAAGCATGGGGAAAAGACAACTATAGTTGGCGAGAAGTAGTATTTCAAATGGCCTTAATGTGGTCAATATTGTTTTATTTTTTTTATTGGTTATTTTAATAAATAGAAAGCTTTGAAGGTGTACATTTAGATTCCGCAAAACATTATCACCAATTTTATTTCAAAAGATTGGATAACAAAAATTGTTATCGAACCGTTCGAACTAGCAACAAAGAGAAAATTAACAAAGAGATTACAACTTTTTTAAAATACTAGTAGTAGAGAAGCCTTGCACAAAATCAATGGTTTTAACTTCACCCCCATTTTCAATTACTTCATTATAACCAACAATATTTTCTATTTGATAATCACTGCCTTTTACTAGGACATTTGGTAAAATAAATTTTATTAATTGTAAAGGAGTATCTTCATTAAATAAAATAATCGCATCAACACACTCTAAAGCAGATAAAACAATAGCCCGTGTTTCTTCATTATTTATTGGTCTATCAGGCGATTTACCAAGTCGTTTTACAGAATCATCTGTATTTAAACCTATAATTAATTTAGTTCCTAAATCTTTTGCTTTTGCTAAATATTCAACATGGCCGCGATGTAAAATATCAAAGCAACCATTAGTAAACACAATTTTTTGGTTGTTAGTTTTCCAATCAGTAATAACTGGTGAAATAGATTCCTTTGTATAAAGTTTCGAAAATAATTTGTTATGAAACAACATCCGCTTTTTCTTTATTAATTAATGGAAGTAAAACTAAACTTAACACGCCAAGTACTACGATTAAAATAAATTGCGATGTCCAAGCCATCCAAGGAAATGCAAAAGCTGGAATTTTTTCAATACCGTAAAACAATAATAAACTGGTAATAATTGCAGGATAAGCACCAAGTCCACCAGGAGAAAATACAACTCCAAATGTACCAAACAACATAAGTACCAAGCATTCGGAATGGCCTAAATTTGAAGTGCCAGTAAAAGCAAAAAAGCAAACATATAAACTATAAAAATAACAAGCCCAAATGCCGACACTTAATGCAATAAACTGGAATTTTTTTTCAATATCTTTTATCGAACTTAAACCTTTTCCAAAACCTTGAATAATAGTTCCGAATTTACTGTTTAACAAATTAGAAATCTTTTTTCTGAAAAAATAAAAGAACAAGAATGTAAAAACAATAACAGAAATTAAGATGATTAATTTTAAAGGATGTTCTGTTATTCCATCTAATTTTAGCATTAAAGGATTAATAAAATATGTAGACGTTAAATCTTTTAATTGAGAGAACTGCGCAAATAAAGTTAAAACAAAAATTACCAAAAGTAATAAGGTATCAACAATACGTTCGGTTATCACTGTTCCCAAAGCAATTTCAAAAGGAACTTTATCATATTTAGCTACTAATGTGCAACGTGTAATTTCTCCCATACGAGGGATTCCATAATTTGCAAAATAGCCGACTAAAACAGCACCCATAGAATTTAGAGGTTTTACTTCGTGCCCAAGTGGTTTTAATAAATAGTTCCAACGAAACGCCCTTAAATAATGACTTAATAGAGCAATAACTATGGAAATAAAAACCCAAAAATAATTAGCCGTTTGAAATGATTCGATAATTTTATCTTTTTCTACCCAAACAGATTTGATAGAAAGCCAAGCGAGTAAAATACCAACACTAAGCAATACTACAAATTGAATAATTGATTTAGTGTTTTTTTTCACTTTAATTATTTTAATTTATTTGTTTCTGTATCAGGAAAAATAACCCAAGGCTTAAACGTTTTTGCTGCTTCAAAATCCATATTAGCATACGAAATAATAATAACAACATCGCCCAAATTTACCAGCTTTGCCGCAGGACCATTTAAACAAATAACTCCGCTACCTCTTTTACCTTTGATAACATAGGTTATAAAGCGGTTACCATTATTCTTATCTAAGATATGTACTTGTTCATTTTCTATTAAATTTGCGGCGTCCATTAAATCTTCGTCAATAGAAACACTACCTATATAATCTAACTCAGCTTGTGTAACAGTTACACAATGTAGCTTCGATTTCATTACTTGAATTTGCATGGCGTAAATGTAATAAAACTATATTATATTTTTTGCTCATTTATATTTGAATCAACATCAAATTGTTGAACTTTAAGTGCTAATTTAAGCTCTTCTAAATCTTTTTTTCTAATAACCATTGTTTCGGTCCATGAATCATGCCAGCCAAGTCCTGAAAAACAAGAAAACGTTTCGAAAGGAATGATTCTTATATAGGAACGCTTAACAATAGCCTTGAACGAAGGTTTTTCACCATATTCATCAACAACAATTCTTCCTAAAATCAATTTTCCGGGAGTGCTCTGTAATGTTGATTCAAATAAAATATAATAACCCGGATATAAAATCAATAATGATATTAACCGATCAATAATTTTTCCAAGAGCACTTTCATCTGTAAGTACACTAATATCTACACCAAAAAAAACTAATACTAAAACCAAAGGAACGCCAACAATCATAGCAAATGCATTATAAATGATCATATCTAAAATATAATGCCAAAAACGCGCACCACCTTCCACTGTTAGAACAGGTTTAAATCTAACAGAAGTTCTGTTTTCAAATTTTGTTCCATCAATAGCCAATCCCTCTCCTTTTATTCTGGACTTAACCGTATACGTTTCTCTAATTTCAGTAATCTTAGTCTTATTCATAGAACTTATTTTTTTAAAGATAGGTTATAAAAAACGTGCTTCAAACATATTTAAATTTATTTGCAGATATACCTTAAATGTGGTATTTTTGTGCTTATATTAGAATTAATCTAATTAAACATAAGGCACAATTAACTAACAACTAACACTTTACAGAAATGATAACAGTTAGCAATGCAGCAAAAGAACATGCTGTCAATTTAATTAAAGAAGAAAATAAACCTGAAAATACATTTATTCGTGTTGGTGTTGATGGAGGAGGATGCTCAGGATTGATGTATAATTTAGTGTTTGATAATATTATGAAAGAAGGCGATCAATTATTTGAAGACAATGGTGTAAAAGTAGTAGTTGACCGTAAAAGCTTTTTATATTTAGTAGGAACAGAATTAGATTATAGTGGTGGATTAAACGGAAAAGGTTTTGTATTTAAAAATCCAAATGCAGAACGCACGTGTGGTTGTGGCGAATCTTTTTCAGTTTAAATTAACGTTCTAGATATAAAAAAATGGCAAACGAACTAGTAGAAGAGCATTTACAAAACGAATATAAATGGGGCTTTACAACCAATATTGAAGCTGATGAAGCTCCAAAAGGATTGAATGAAGACATCATAAGATTTATATCTGCAAAAAAAAATGAACCCGAATGGTTACTTGAGTTCAGATTAAAAGCATTTCGTAATTGGTTGAATATGGTTGAACCCAATTGGGCTCATGTTCATTACACGAAACCAAATTTTCAGGATATTATTTATTATTCGGCACCTAAACCAAAAAAAGAATTAGCGAGCTTAGATGAAGTAGATCCTGAACTTTTAAAAACATTTGAAAAATTAGGAATATCAATTGATGAACAAAAACGCTTAAGCGGAGTTCAAAGTAATATTGCTGTTGATATTGTATTTGATAGCGTTTCTGTAAAAACAACATTTAAAGAAACCTTAGCAGAGAAAGGAATTATTTTTTGTTCATTCAGCGAAGCGGTTCAAGAGCATCCTGAATTAATAAAAAAATATATGGGAATGGTTGTTCCGCCAACCGATAATTTTTATGCAGCATTAAATTCTGCAGTATTTACAGATGGTTCATTTTGTTACATTCCAAAAGGTGTTCGTTGTCCAATGGAATTATCAACTTACTTCCGTATAAACGCTAGTGGAACTGGTCAGTTTGAGCGTACCTTAATTGTTGCGGATGAAGATAGCTACGTGAGTTATTTGGAAGGTTGCACAGCACCACAACGTGATGAAAATCAATTACACGCTGCAATTGTAGAAATTATTACGCACAAAAATGCAGAAGTAAAATATAGTACTGTTCAAAATTGGTATCCAGGTGATAAAGATGGCAAAGGGGGGATTTTTAATTTTGTAACTAAACGTGGTATTTGTTTGGAAGATAATTCTAAAATTAGTTGGACACAGGTAGAAACTGGTTCTGCAGTGACCTGGAAATATCCTTCTGTTATTTTAAAAGGAAATAATTCGGTTGGAGAGTTTTATTCGGTTGCTTTAACAAACAACTATCAGCAAGCTGATACGGGAACAAAAATGATTCATATTGGTAAAAACACACGTTCTACTATTATATCAAAAGGAATATCAGCAGGCTTTAGTAATAATAGCTACCGTGGATTAGTACAAATAAAAAAAGGTGCAAGCAATGCTCGTAATTTTTCGCAATGTGATAGTTTACTCATGGGCGATAAATGTGGAGCGCACACGTTTCCTTATATAGAAATAAAAGATAAAACAGCTGTTGTTGAACACGAAGCTACAACAAGTAAAATTGGTGAGGACCAATTATTTTATTGTAAGCAACGAGGTATCGATAACGAAAAAGCAATTGGTTTAATTGTAAACGGATATTGCAAGGAAGTATTAAATAAATTACCAATGGAGTTTGCTGTAGAGGCACAAAAATTATTAGCAATTAGTTTAGAAGGATCAGTAGGATAAAATAAAAAGATATGATTAGCATAAAAAATTTACACGCGTCAATAGGCGAAAAAGAAATTCTTAGAGGAATAAATTTAGAAGTAAAAGCTGGAGAAGTTCATGCTATAATGGGGCCAAATGGCTCTGGAAAATCAACATTATCAAGTGTTTTAGCAGGAAGAGCAGATTATAATGTTACTGAAGGCGAAGTCGTTTTTAATGGTAAAAATTTATTAGAAATGTCGACTGAAGACAGAGCTCGTGAAGGATTATTTTTAGCATTTCAATATCCGGTGGAAATTCCTGGTGTTAGTAATATCAATTTTTTACGAACTGCTTTAAATGAAATTAGAGCTTATCATAAGCAAGAAGATTTATCAGCTAAAGATTTTTTAGCAATGGTAAAGGAAAAACAAAAATTAGTAGAGTTGGATACAAAGCTTACAAACAGAAGTGTTAACGAAGGCTTTAGTGGTGGAGAAAAAAAACGAAACGAAATTTTTCAAATGGCCATGTTGAATCCAAAATTAGCCATATTAGATGAAACTGATAGCGGATTAGATATTGATGCCTTACGCATTGTTGCAAATGGCGTAAACAAATTAAAATCAAAAGATAATGCTACTATTTTAATTACGCATTACCAAAGATTATTAGATTATATCGTTCCTGACTTTGTACATATTTTATACAAAGGACGCATTGTAAAAAGTGGTGGAAAAGAATTAGCTCTTGAAATGGAAGCTAAAGGATATGATGAAATTAAAAAAGAATTTGAAATAGCAGACTAATATGTCAATACAAGTAGATACTAAAAGTGCTATTACTCAAACTTTACTAGAGCAATTACAAAAGCACGCAGGAAAAGTTGGGTTTATGCCTGATGATGAAATTGTTGATGCAATAAGACTCTTGGAAGACAAAGGTATTCCAAACAACAAACATGAGGATTACAAATATTGCAATATTGAATCCGTTTTCCGTAAGGAATTTAAAATTGTAGAACAATCGTTTAATGAATTAACGAATGAAGATATTTCTCCTCTTAAATTAGATGATGCAATAAATGTAGTGGTTGTTAATGGAAATTATAATAATGATTTAAGTGAAAAAATGATTATTAAAAGATTTAATATCTTATCATTTAATGAATTATTTCCTGCCGAAAAAAGCAGATTAGCCTCATTAGCAAAATCAAAAACAGACGCGTTAATAGCATTAAATTCTGCATTTACAGCCAACGGATTTTTTTTAGAAATAGAAAAAGATGCGATTGTACCAATGCCAATTCATATTATTTATGTAAACAGCGGTACGCAAAATTGTGTTGTCAATTCTCGTAATTTTATTCATGTTAGAGCAAATGCTGAAGTAACAATTGTAGAAAGTTTTTATAACCTAGGTACAGGAAAAGTGTTTTCAAATTTTGTAAGCGAAAAGTTAGTGGATGAAAATGCCAAACTAACTTGTTATACGTTTCAAAATGAAGGAGCATTATCATACTCTGTCAATACAAACCAAGTAAACGTAAATCGTTATGCAAATTATTGTAATACAACCTTTACATTAAGTGGTGAAATGGTTCGTAATAATCATAATGTAGAATTAGCAGCACAAAATTGTGAAGCTCATTTAAATGGATTATTTATTACCAATGGCACACAATTAGTTGATAATCATACGCTGATTGACCATCAAATGCCAAATTGCGAAAGTAATGAATTGTATAAAGGAATTGCCAAAGACAAATCAACTGGTGTATTTAATGGGAAAATATTTGTAAGAAAAGATGCGCAAAAAACTAATGCTTATCAAAGTAGTAAAAATATTTTATTAAGTAATGATGCGACTATAAATACAAAACCACAGCTCGAAATTTATGCCGATGATGTGAAATGCTCGCATGGAACATCAACTGGCAAAGTAGATGAAGAAGCATTATTTTATTTAAAAGCTCGTGGTATTGGTGATGAGAGTGCTCGCATATTATTATTACAAGCCTTTGCACAAGAATTAATAGATAAAATAGAAATTGAATCATTAAAAGAAAGAGTTTTACAATTATTTGAGAAAGCACTATAACATTCTGGTTTCCGCTCTAACAAGAGGGGATTAAGGGGTGTGTAAAAAACTATAATATGCTAGACATAACTAAAATACGTGAAGAATTTCCAATCCTGTCGAGAACAGTAAATGGTAAACCTTTAATTTATTTTGATAATGGAGCAACGGCTCAAAAACCAAAACAGGTAATTGATGCGATTACAAATTATTACGCAAATCAAAATAGTAATATCCATCGTGGCGTTCATACCTTAAGCAGAGAAATAACCATTGCTTACGAAGAAGCTCGTAAAACAATCCAAAAACACCTTAACGCAAAACACGCTCACGAAATTATTTTCACAAGGGGCACCACTGAATCTATTAATTTAGTTGCTCATTATTTTGGTAAAATAAATATTGAAGCCGGCGACGAAATTGTCATCACACAAATGGAACACCATAGCAATATTGTTCCATGGCAATTATTATGTGAAGAAAAAAAAGCCATTCTGAAATTTATTCCTATCAACCAAGATGGTGAATTAATATTAGAAGAACTTCCTAAATTAATTACTTCGAAAACTAAATTGGTTGCATTCACACATATTTCAAATACACTTGGGACTATTAATCCAGTAAAGGAAATTATAAGTACCATAAGAAGTTTATCGAATGCAGCGATTTTAGTTGATGGCGCTCAAGCTGTTCCTCATTTACAGCCAAATGTCCAAGATTTAGATTGTGATTTTTACGTGTTTAGTGGTCACAAATTATTTGGGCCAACAGGTGTAGGAATTTTATATGGCAAAGAAGAATGGTTAACTAAATTTCCACCTTACCAAAGTGGTGGCGGTACTATAAAAACCGTAACACTTCAAAAAACAGAATTTGCAGATTTACCTTTAAAGTTAGAAGCAGGAACTCCACATATTGAAGGTGGAATTGGTTTAGCTGAAGCTATAAAATACGTTACTGAAATCGGCTTTGAAAATATTCAAAAACAAGAGGACGATTTATTAAAATACATAACAAAAAAATTATTAGAAATAGACGGCCTAAAAATCTACGGAACTTCTAAACACAAAACAGCTGTCATATCATTTAATATTGGGTCCATTCATCCTTTTGATATTGGCACTTTGCTAGATAAATATGGTATAGCAGTTCGTTCTGGGCATCACTGTACACAGCCAATTTGGGAATTTTACAATGTTCCAGGAACCATTAGAGCATCTTTATCTTTTTATAATACAATTGAAGAAATTGATAGCTTTGTAGAAGCGCTTAAAAAATCAATTAGATTATTAAGTTAATTTTTAATTTCGAACTATGTTAAACAAATTATTTTTATTTATTATTTCAACTACATTACTTATTTCGTGTGGACTAAATGACGACATCACAAAAAAAGATTCGCCAACAACGGGGAAAATAAATTTATTTTTTGACGAAGGCTTAACACTTCATATCAATAATCAAATTTCAACCTTTAAAACTACCTATACATACGCTGAAATCAATTTAGTTTCAACCGATGAAAAGACTTGTATAGAAGCACTATTTAATGATAGTGCAAAAGTAATTGCTATTTCTAGATTTTTAAGTGAAGAAGAAATTAGAAAATTTAAACAAAAAAACATTTCAGTAAACACTTCATTAGTTGCAAAAGATGCTATTGCAATTATTGTAAATAAAAACTTTAGTGATTCTAGTATTTCAATCACTCAATTAAAACAATTACTAAGTGGTAATGATAGTTTATATGTAAAAGGGAATCACTTAACTGTTGTTTTTGATAATCAAAATTCGGGAAGTATCCGTCAATTAAAAGATTCATTACTTGAAAAAACAGACTTTGGAAAAAATTGCTCTGCTGTAAAAACAACTCCTGAACTTATTAAATCAATTTCACAAAACACTTTATCAATAGGTATTTGCGACTTTGCTTGGTTTAGTGATAAAGATGATATATCTACAAAAGAATTTTTAAAAACTGTGAAAATATTAGCTGTTTCAAAAAAAGAATTTGAAAAAGCTTATATGCCTGATCAATCTAATATTGCTACCAATGAATATCCATTACTAAGGAATATTTGTATTATTCGACGTAGTTCAGAATTTACATTAGGTAAAGGAGTAGAAACATTTATTGCAGGACCTGTTGGCCAAATGATGTTTTTAAAACAAGGTTTACCTCCAAACAGACAAGAAGAAAGATTAATTGAAGTTGATTTAACTCCTTTAAAATAAAAGAAACTATTTTTTGTAAATTAATGCGACTGCATAAGCATTAACACCTTCTTCTCTGCCAACATAACCAAGTTTTTCGTTAGTAGTAGCTTTTATTGAAATATCATTTACACTAATATTCATAATTGGCGCTAATACATTTTGCATGGCTTCAATATGAGGATTAATTTTTGGGGCTTCTAAACTTAAAGTAGAATCAACATTTCCAATACCGTATCCATTCTTATCTAATAATGCAACCACTTCTTTCAACAAGAGTTTGCTATCAGCACCTTTATATCGTTCGTCAGTATTAGGAAAATGAAAACCAATATCTTTTAAATTTGCCGCACCTAATAAGGCATCACATATAGCATGTAATAAAACATCAGCATCGCTATGACCAACACAACCTTTATCAAATTCTAGTTTAATACCACCTAACCAAAGCTCTCTATCTGTACCTAAAGGATGTACATCAAAACCAAAACCAACTCTAATATTTATCATAAGCAGTATTTATATCTTTAAGAATTACTAAAACAAAGATATCAAAATTTAAAAAGAATTCTACAATTTAAAGGAAACTTCTAAACTGCAATCCTCATTCCTGAAATAAGAAACATTTAAATTAAATTAATAAGGTTTGTTTAAATTTAATCCTAAACTACTAATTAATTATTATTTTTTTATTTAATAGATGATTTTTAGTATTTACTTTTACATTATAAATTCCACTACTCCATTTAGCAGTATTTATTTGTAAAGAATTAGAATTTAAATTGTTCTCATCATAAATTAATTCCCCTAAAGAATTATAAATTAATACTGAATTAATTTCCAAACCATTTACTTTTATTGTAACAAGAGTTGTTGATGGATTTGGATAAATAGTTAAATAATCATTTTCATTTTCTATTTCAGTAACTCCGTTAGCATTGGGATCTAAAACTAAAAAACTGCCCATCATACCTTCATCTTCATGATGTAATAAATGGCAATGATACATATACGGAACTGTAGGACTCGCGAAATTTGTAAACTTTGTAATAAATCTGACAGTATCTTTTGGTTGTACAAGTATTACATCTTTTAATCCTTGATACTGAGGTGGAGGTGGTAGTCCATTAATATCTAAAACAAAAAATTCAATGTCATGAATATGAAAAGGATGAGCAACCAAGGTATTATTACTTAATTTCCAAACTTCTATATTATTAAGGTAAGTTTTAATATTAATAGTATCCATATGAAATAATTTCTTATTAATAAAAAAAGGCCCATCAACTTTACCTTGCTGACCACTTAAAATCGTATCAGGAGAAAAATTTAAATGTCGTTTTGCATTGGCACTCGATTCTAAAAAGGGTACTTTAGGAGCAAATGTAGAAGGGATAGTTAAAATTGGGCTAACTGTTTGCGCTATTACATCAAATCTCAATACATTAAAATCAGCACCATTTAAAGGGTTTGAATAATATCCTTCGGCTATAACAATTGAAGCAGTACCTACTGAATCTGCACCAATTATTCCTTTAGGTAATTGAGATGAATAACTTTTTAGATAAATTTGTTGGCCAATAATATATGTATTAAAATCTACTAAGATTTCTGCTCGTTCACCAGGAGAAACACGAACTCTATTAGTAAGAAAAGGTTGTGATAATAAACCACCATCACTAGCAATTAAATTAAAATTTGAATTATCAGATAAACCAAAATAATATGTTCTATCTGCTGAGCCATTTAATAAACGCAATCTAACTACTTGTTTTGGAACTTGTAAAAATGGATTAATAGTTCCGTTAACCATTACAACGCTATCTTCGTGAGTTGCAGTCGCTATTTGATACAATACATCAAACGCCTTTGATTGAACAATTACAGGAAAATCATCTACTTTATATCTTCGAGGTAAAATATAAGTAGATTCAATATTGTCTCTTACGATAATCATACCTGCTAAACCTTTTGAAACATGTAATTCCGTTTTGGTATCACCATGCGGATGATACCAAAAAGTTGCAGCTTCATTTCTAACTTTAAAAGAAGGGCTCCATGTAGAACCCGGACTAATACTTTGATGCGGGCCACCATCATTTTGTGGTGCAACATGTAAACCATGCCAATGTGTAGTGGTAGCCTGACTAAGATTATTTTTTACATTTAAAGTGATGCTGTCATTATTCTTTAGAATTAATGTGGGGCCTAAAAAATTACCATTGTAACCATATGTTGGAGTTATATAACTACCAATTAAATTCATTGTTCCAGTTTGAATACTCAAGCTAAATGAAGTTCCACTTAAAGTATCCGGAATAAATAATGGACTTTGAGCAAATGAAAATGTTGCACTTAATAATAAAATGAAACAATAAAAACGAAATGATTTTAGCATAATTTAATAAGATAATTTAAAAACGGCTTTTAACAGCATGTGCTAATAGCCGTTTTTTTTAATGAATAATACTTATTTTCTTTCGAGAAATAAATCCATTTGTATTAAGATTCATAAAATAATTTCCATTATCTAAATTCGACACATTAAAAGTTTTTGTGAAATTTCCGCTACTCATTTTTTCATTTAGCAAAGTTTTTACAATTCTTCCTGTAACATCCATTATTTCGATAACAGTATTTGAAGCTTCTGTTAAATTAAACGTAATCTTAATTTCATTACTTGTTGGATTAGGAAAAATATTTAATTCACTAATGTTAGCGTTTAACTCATTAATTCCAACTGGTCCGTTTAGAAAATTACGTATATTGGAAGCCATTCCTGTTGTATCACTTATATTAAAACCAATATAAGGAGATCCTAATAATTTATGATTTGTACCAGCTGCAATAACAATTGTTGGCATTCCCATTCCGCCATA
>JAYVIS010000013.1:0-3178 GCA_043769975.1 Bacteroidota bacterium | reverse complement strand
AATTAAACAATGATTTATATTTATTAAAATCTTTCTCGTTTTTAAAAATTTGAATTGTTTTATTGTGCAATTCAAATTCTTCGATATCAGTTTCAAATTTTTCTAAATTATGATTTGCCACATCGCTTTCTTTCTCCCAATCTTCTAATTTAAAAGGATCACTCAGTTCGTTTGGAGTTAATGTGAGTTTATAATGGGTAATGGTTATGCTCATAATTCTAATTAATACATATTAAGAATAAAAAATTATTCATCTTCTGCCTTATTTACTTCAATTGGTTTTGCTGTTGGTCCATCAATTGCGGCATAAATTCGCCAAGTTGAATAAACACTTTTATTTAAGGTATTACTCAGTACAATTATGGTTAAGCTGTCATTTAATCTACGGTGAAAAGCCGTACGGTAACCATGCCACCATCCATTATGAAACACCTCTTTACTTGGATCATTCATGTTTTTCATGCGCCATCCAAAACCATAATTACTTAATTTTTTTTCAGAACTATATGGCGCATAGGCTAGTGCTTGTGTTTCTGGTTTTAATAATTTATGTTGATAAAGTGCAGCGCTTAATAAAAACAAATCGTAGGTAGTTGTATAAATACCTTTGTCACCAACAACCCCATCAAAACGATCATTTCCAATTTGTTTAAAGCTTGTTGTGTATCCAAAAGTTAAATTAGTTGAAAGAAAATCGAGATTAACTAAGGTGTGAGTGTTTTTCATACCTAATGGAATAAACAATTCTTTATTTAAAAAATCACTATAAGTTTGTCCCGAAATTTTTTCAATTATTAAGGCGAGTAGGGCATAATTTGTATTGCTGTAATTAAAGCGTGTGCCTTGATTATGATATTGTTTAGGTTGAAACTTAGCCATTAAATCGCAAACATCTTTGTTACACAATTGCTTTGCATCTTCTTTTAAATACTCACAACAAAAATAGGTGTAGTTTGGTAAACCCGAACGGTGTGTTAGCAAATGCTTTACCGTAATTTGTTTATATGGAAAATCAGGTAAAATATCCGAAACTAATTTATCTAAATTTAATTTACCTTGTTCATATAACAAAAGAATACCAATGCTTGTGATTACTTTTGAAACCGAAGCTAATTGAAAAATGGATGAATCAGTTAGTAGTTTGTTTTTTTCTTTAATGGCAAATCCAAATGATTTTTGATAAATAATATCTTTTCCTTTTGCTATTAAAACATTTGCATTGAATTGATTTTGTTTATACATTTTATTAAATAAGGTATCGAGTCTGTAAATTTCATTTTTATATTTTACTGAATCAATGTTGCTTGTTATTTTGGGTTTTTCAGGGACTTTATATGGATTTTCTTTCGCAGAAGATTCTGATTGATTGCAATTAACAATCAAAAAGGATAGTAGAATTAGAGAAATTAAGTACTTCATTTTTTTTGTTTTTCTTCTTTTTCGTCGTCGTCTTTATATTTGTTGTAATCGAGTTTATTACCCCAAAAATTCATTTGTTGTTTTACCCAAGCTTTTCGTTTTTGAATATAGCCACTTGCTGGATTTGCTTTATAATTTAAAGGACTTGGCAATATTGCAGCAATTGCAGCCGCATCATCTTTAGTTAATTGAGCAGCAGATTTGTTAAACCAAAATTGAGCAGCTGCTTCAGCACCATAAATGCCATTTCCCATTTCAATACTATTAAGGTAAACTTCCATAATTCGTTCTTTACTCCAACAAACCTCTATCAATAAGGTAAACCATGCTTCTAATCCTTTTCTTAAATAACTACGTCCTTGCCATAAAAATACATTTTTGGCTGTTTGTTGAGTAATTGTGCTTGCACCTCTAAAACGTTTCCCTTCCTCATTTTCTTTCATTGCTTTTTTTATTGCACCCATATCAAAACCAAAATGCTTTAAATAATTTTGATCTTCGCTACAAACAACCGCTAATTGCAATTTTGGTGAAATTTCTTCAAGCGGAACCCAATCATGCTTCAATATCATTCCTTTTTCTGTACCTATTTGTTCCCCGCATCTAATGAGCATTAGAGGCGTAATTGGAACAGGTACCCATCTAAATATAATTACAGATACTATGGATAGTATAAAAAACATTAAACATGTTTTCCATATTATTCTAAAAATTCTTCCTAAAATTGTTTTCATCCGTTTGTAAAAATATCATTTAAATTAAATTTTGCGTACCTTGTATTTTTATTTTAACAACATTAGTTTTTTAATAACATGAGCAAAAGACAAACATATAATGTTTTAATTATAACAATTTTTGCTTTAATAGGAGTGTATTTATTTAATAAATATAAAGTAGCACCAAAAATTGATATTGTTAACCTTGAAGTTGTAGATGATGCTTCAGCTAAATTTGATATCAAATCCTTAAAAGGAAAAAAAGTTATCGTGTCTTTTTATGCCTCTTGGTGCCCTGATTGTTTAAAAGAATTAAAAGCCTTAAATCAAATAAAAAACGAAAAGTTAAGTGGTGTTGAAGTGCTTGCAATTACAGATGAAACTATGGAAAAGTTAATTTCTTTTAAAGCTAAAAAACAATATCCCTTTACTTTTTTAAAATTATCAAAATCATTTAATGATTTAAAGATATTTTCTATTCCAACTGTGTATTTATTAAACACAAAAGGCGAAATAGTGTATGAAAAAGTAGGTTATATCAACTGGGAAAACGAGGCTGAATTACTCCATTTAACTAGCTTGATGGATTAAGGTTACCTCTTTAATAAAAAAATCAAAAAAAATAAATATATTTAGGGTTCAAAAAAGTACTATGATAAAAATTAAATTTGGAACTGATGGCTGGAGAGCAATTATTGCTCAAGATTTTACTGAAGAAAATGTAGCTCGAGTTACAGAAGCTACTGCCTTATGGTTAAAAGAAAAATTTGAAAACCCAAGTGTGGTTGTTGGTCACGATTGTCGTTTTGCTGGTGAATTATTTGCTCACACTACAGCAAAAGTATTTTTAGCACATGGTGTAAAAGTATATTTAGCAAAAGGATTTATTTCAACCCCAATGATATCACTTGGTGCTGTAAAATATAAAACTAGTTTAGGGGTTATCATTACAGCAAGTCATAATCCTCCAACCTATAATGGTTATAAAATAAAAGCTCATTATGGCGGACCATTAGGGCCTGAATTAGTTCAGGAAATTGAAG
>JAYVIS010000012.1:0-5912 GCA_043769975.1 Bacteroidota bacterium | reverse complement strand
GTATAATTACACGTTTTCAAAAAGGGAAACCATGTATAGTCTTTCTGCTGGACAATTTCCTGTGGGCGAATATAATTATACAGCACAAGTAAAAGTTGGAGATAAACTTTTTACAAAATCTGGAATTGTGATAATTAAAGAAATCGTTTCAGAAAGACTGAATACCTTAGCAAATCACCAAATTTTATATCAACTATCGAAAGAGAGTGGAGGGAAGCTGTTTTATAAAAATCAATTTGCTGAATTACAAAAAGAAATATTAGAGAGTTCAACTATCAAATCTATCACGTATACTCATAAACAATTAAGTGATTTAGTGAACTTAAATTGGATATTAGCTGTCATTATTCTTCTACTTTCAGTAGAATGGTTTTTCAGAAAACGCAATGGTAGTGTTTAAAACTTCCCTTTTTTAGATGTTAAAATTAATTTGGTAATTCAAATTTGTTGTTAAATTTACTTATCAATTTTTTAATACTTTAATACTTTAATATTATTCTTATGAAAAAAATCTACATTTCTGGTTTAGTTATAGTGGCTTCATTGTCCACAATTTTTGGACAAACTGCTCCAACCTGTTCATTAAACCCTACGTTTATTTCAGGCCCTAAAATTGGTGTCTATCCAGATAGTGCCACTGCATTTATCAACGGAACGGTTGGCGTGCCTTATGTTCAAAACATTACTATAAAAGTTCCAAAAGATACGGTGGTTACTTTACCTTTTAAATTATGTTTTAATCGTTTCGAATTAAAATCACCAGTTGGCATTACTAATTTCAATTTACCTCCAGGTTTAAATTTTACAGTTACTCCAAGCTTAATGAGTGGTAGTGTTATCTTTTTTCCAGGTAATGCAAATAATTGCGCAAGTATTTGGGGTACACCAACCGTTGCCGGAACTTATACACTTAGCCTAGAGGTTCAAGCATTTGCAAATGGTCCGTCTCTAACATGTCCTACAACTCCTGTTCCTTCTGGTGGTTCAAGTGTTTCAACCCAACTTTTAAATTATTATAAAATTGTCATTTCTCCGCCAGTTGGAGTTCAAGAAATTGGTAAAGATAAATTTGGTGTGATGCAAAATCAACCAAATCCTTTTATTGGAAAAACGGATATTAAATTTTATGTTGAAGGAGAAGAAGAAGCTGTGTTAACTGTTTATAATGCCTTAGGTGCTATTGTAAATAAGCAAACAATGAAAACACAATTAGGTGAAAATTCATTTGAATTTAATTCAACGGGATTGTCTGCTGGTGTTTATATTTACACCGTTAAATATAAAAATGCGGTAAACACCAAGCGTTTAATTATTAACGAATAATTTTTTATAAGGGTTTAAATTAAAATGTCTGTTCAAACCTTTCAATTAGTAATATTAGGTAGTAGTGCTGCTACTCCAACTGCAACCAGAAATCCAACCGCTCAGTTATTAAATATAGCTGAGCGGTTTTTTTTAATAGATTGTGGCGAAGCAACTCAAATTCAGCTTCGGAAATACAAAGCTCGTTTTCAAAATATAAATCATATTTTTATAAGCCATCTGCATGGTGATCATTTTTTTGGATTACCTGGTTTTTTGGCGAGCATGCATTTATTAGGTCGAAAAAATGAGTTAACTATTTATGCTCCACCTCAATTAAAAGAAATTATTCAGTTAATTCATAAACATTCTGATACGTACTTATCTTATCCAATAACGTTTGTTGACACCCAAAATAAAACGAAAGAATTAATTTGGCAAGATGATAAGGTGGAAGTGTATAGTTTACCTTTGCAGCATCGTATCAACACCACTGGTTTTTTATTTAAAGAAAAACCCTTACCTCGTAATATTGATAAATTTAAACTAGAAAAGTTTAATGTTTCATTTTCCGAAATCCATAAACTTAAATTAGGTTTTGATGCCGTTGATAATAATGGAATTATCATTGAAAATCATGATTTAACCATTGCTCCACATGCACCTCGCAGTTATGCTTTTTGTAGCGACACACGTTTTTTTGAAGGTTTGGCTTCTGATATTCCGGAAGTGGATTTATTATACCACGAAGCTACCTTTTTAGAAGAAAAAACTGAAAGAGCGGCTCAAACCTATCATAGTACTGCCAAGCAAGCTGCTGAAATGGCTGTATTGTGTAAAGCAAAAAAACTTATTCTCGGCCATTTTTCGGCTCGGTATGATAACCTGAATGAATTTTTAAACGAGGCAAAACCAGTATTTGAAAATACGGAACTTGCAATCGAAGGAAAAGTGATTGATCTATAAATTAGTTTATAGATACATTCTTATTTTTTCTCTTTTCTAACTGTTTTAAGATTTAATAAATTCATTGGGTTTGTAGTTAAACCCTTTATGTTTTTTTGAACTAAGCGAATCGCTTGATCGTAATACAAAGGAATAACAGGAGCATCATCAATAATCATCTGATCCATCTTTTGATACAAAGCATTTTTTACCTCACGGTTTTGTTCTTTAATTACTTTTTCAAATAAGATGTCAAACTCTGGGTTTTTGTAATGGGTAAAGTTAAACCCAACGGGTGCAAAGTTTTTACTATAAAATAAACCCATAAAGTTTTCCTCATCTGCATAATCTCCAATCCAGGATTTTTTAAAGAAATTATATTCACAACTCGAAACCGCTTGTTTTAGCACCGAAGCTTTATCAACACTGATATTAATTTTAATATTATTTTCAGCTAATTGTGATTGTATAAATTCGGTTTGTTCTAAATAATTTTCAGTGGTATGTAAGGTAATTTCAGGCATTCCTTTTCCGTCAGGATAACCAGCTTCTATTAATAATTGTCGTACTTTTTCAGGATTGTAAGTATATCCTTTTACAATTTTATCATTATAAGATGGTAAGCCGTTTGGTATAAAACCAGCAGTAGCAGGATAACCAATATTGTTTCTAAAATATTTTACCATTTTAACTCTATCGAAACCATAATTAATTGCTTTTCGCAATGCTTTATGTCTTAATGGCGAATTTTTTACAATTTCCATATCTTCATCAATTAATATTCCGAGGTAATCCGTTTTTAAAAATGTTTGTTTTTGTAAATTAAATTTAGTGGCATACGAAGCTTGTAATAATCCATTTTTATCTAAAACTTCATTAATATTAAAGGCATCAGCTCCGCTCAACATATCGTATTTTCCATTTAATAATTCCATAAACGCTGTTTCTCTATCTTTTACAAAAGAAACGGTTACGGCATCTAAATAGGGTAATCTGTTGGTGCCTTCATATTCAAAATAATTTTCATTTTTTAATAGGACCAATTTCATTCCTTCTTCCCATAATTTAAATTTGAAAGGGCCTGTTCCAACTGGGTTTCTTCTAAAATCGCGACCATATAATTCAATGGCTTCGTAAGGTAAAACAGAAAAATATTTCATGGTTAATACACTTAAAAAGGCACTAAATGGTTCTTTTAAATAAATAACCAATGTGGTATCATTAGTTGCTGAAAATCCTTTGTAATTTGTTTTTTCAGTTCTGTCAATATTCGTTAATAACGTAATTGCGCTACTAACTCTGGGGTCGTAAAGTCGGTTGAATGAATAAACAAAATCTTTAGCAACGACCTTTCTTCCTTTTTCTTTTTCAAAGCATTTATTATCATGAAAATACACATCGTTTCTTAAAATAAACGTATAAGAAAGACCATCTTCACTTATCCACCAACGTTTTGCAATACTAGGAATAACTTTTAACGAATCATTCATTTGAACCAAGCCATTAAATAGTTGATTCACTGGCCAAATTATTTCCAAATTACTCGAAATTGCTGGATCTAAGCTTGAAACTCCGGCCATTTCGTTATAATTAAAAACGGTTCTGCCATCGTCTTCGCTCTCTTTATTGGTACACGTCGTATGGAATAAAATCACCAAAATACTGGTAATAATGAGGCTAATGTATCTGAAAAAATAATTCATTTTAATTGGTTTGATGTTATTACCAATATTATGATAATTTGCTCATGGATTTGTTAACCTAATTAAACAGTTTTACACAATGCAATGTCAATTCTAAATTATTGTATAAATTAGTAATCTGTTTAAACTATAAAAAATGAAAAAATTATTTCTTATTCCCTTTTTATCTGTAAGTATGGCTTTTGCTCAAGATGATGGATTAACAAAAGTTAGTCCTGATGAAGCTTTGGCAAAATTAAAATTAGAAAATTATGAGGATGCCTTATCTGATTATTTACAACTTTTAAATACGGACAGTAAAAATGAATTATATAACTATAATGTTGGCGTTTGTTATTTAAATAGTAATGTTGGGAAAGCGAAAGCTGTTCCTTATTTAGAAATTGTTACCCGAAAAGAAAAACATGACCCAAATGCTAATTACTTATTAGCAAGAGCTTATCAATACGCTAATCGTTTTGATGATGCGATCAATGCATTTGTAAAGTTTAAAGAAGCCGCAAAAGGGTCAGTATTTAACTTGGCTGATGCTGATTTACAAATACAACATTGTTTAAATGCTAAAGAATTAATGAAATTTCCGGTGGATGTATTTTTTCAAAATTTAGGGAAAAATATTAATTCGGAGTACAATGATTACTTTCCTTTTGTAACTTCAAACGAGAGTTTTATTGTTTATAACACCAAACGCCCTGAAAAAAATGCTGAAAAATTAAAAAATGGAAGTTATCAAAACTCTATCTATTTCTCAAAAGTAATTGAGGGACAATATTCAAAAGCTGAAATCATTGGTGCGCCAATCAATTCTGGTAATAGTGGGATAGAGGTGATAGGCCTTAGTGCTAATGGTGATGTGATGTTGTTATATAAACCAGATGGAAAAGGAAGCGGAAATATATTTTTGAGTTATATGAATGCCGAAGGTGTTTTTGGTAAACCAGAAAAATTAGATCCAAAAATTAATTCGGGTGGCGAAGAAATTGCAGCATCCATTACGCCTGATGGAAAAACCTTGTTTTTTGCAAGCCATCGTAAAGGTGGATTTGGTGGAACAGATATTTATGTGTGTAAAAAAACTGACAGTGGTAAATGGTCGGAGCCTTTAAATGCCGGAGCTGATATCAACACCATTTACGATGAAGATTTTCCTAATTGTTCGCCTGATGGAAAAACTCTTTATTTTTCTTCGAAAGGTCATACAAGTATGGGTGGATATGATATTTTCAAATCAACCATGGATGAAAATTATCATATATTTTCTAAGCCTAAAAACATCGGTTTCCCTATCAATACTACGGATGATGATATGAATTTCCGAATTTCTAAAAATGGTAAATTTGGATACATTGCTGCCACTAAGCCGGGGGGACAAGGTGATTTTGATATTTATCGTGTTACATTTAATGAAATCGAAAGTGACTATTCGGTTGTTATTGGAGAATTTAAATTAAACGAATCGCAACAAGTTAATTTTTCGGATGTATTTATTTCTATTACTGATAATATTAGTAAGGAGTTAATCGGTAATTATTTACCAAACCCATCTAGCGGCCGTTTTGTTGTTATTTTGCCTCCAGGTAAATATCAAATGAGTGTTGAAGCACCAGGTTTTAAAACAATCACACGTATGATTGAAATATATGATAAGTCATCTTATCAAGCTGAAATCAATATGACTTTAGAACTTACTAAATAATAAAAAGGGCCTCTTAAATGGAATTTTCTTCAAAATTAATTGAGCAAGCGGTTGGTCATTTTTCTGGATTGCCAGGTGTTGGTAAAAAATCGGCCTTACGTTATGTTTTGCATTTAATAAAACAAGATAGCCAGGAAGTAGCCAATTTTGCTGATGTGATTAAAGCCCTTAAAACTGATTTGAAATTTTGTGTTAAATGCCATACCATTTCTGATACCGATATTTGTAACGTATGTGCTAATCCTTTGCGTAACCATAGTTTAATG
>JAYVIS010000011.1:0-3483 GCA_043769975.1 Bacteroidota bacterium | reverse complement strand
TGATGCCATTAGATATTCCCAAACGTTTTTTGGAGGAAGTTCTCGGAGTAAAGCCATGGCTGGCTCATTTGGAGCATTGGGAGCTGATGGAAGTTGCATGGCAATAAATCCTGCAGGAATTGGATTATATAAAAAAGGGGATATAAACATTTCTGTTGGTTTAAAATTTAATTCTGTATCAGCCGATCACAATAATACTGTTACAAAAGATTTTAAAGCAAGTTTACCGTTTGACGGTTTAACGTTAGTAGGAGCTTGGGATAGTAAAACAAATATAGAGAGCCATCATGCCGCTGGACTATCTTGTAATCAAATTTCAAATTATAATTCACTAACAAGCATTAGTGGCAGTAGTAATAATAAAAGTATTACTCAGGATATTTTAGCAACAGCTGGAAACAGTTCCATAAAAAATTTAGATGCAACATTTGCTGGATTAGCTTATGAAGTTTATTTAATCGACACAATTAATGCAAAATATTATAGTTTAGTAAACACAAAATATAACGTAACACAAGCCAAAACTATTGAAACTTCAGGCAGAAACAATGAATGGAGTTTCAATTATGCCTATGGTTTTAAAGATAAATTATATTTGGGAGCTACCTTAGGCATACCAAATGTTAATTATAATTACTCATCTGTCTATTCCGAAACAGATGATAAAGATTCAATTAGAAAAGGAAATTATGATTATCCCGTTTGGTATTATCCTTCTGATAAAGTAGGTGGATTTAAAGAATTGAGATATGTAGAATCTTTCAAAACAACTGGTACTGGGTATAATTTAAAATTAGGTGTTATATATCGTGCTTCAGAATTTATTAGACTTGGGGCCAGTTTTAATTCTCCAACGGTTTATAATTTAACAGACACCTATAGCTACGACATGAAAGCTAGTTATGATGAAGGTGGAAGTTATACGACTGAAGACCCAAAAAGACCAATTGGAAAATATAACTATAAAATAATTACTCCAATGAAATTTACAGGGAGCATCGCATTACTGTATAATAAAATTGGAGCCATCAATATAGATTATGATATCATAAATTACAAGCAAGCTTATTTACAAAACACAGGAGCTTCTGTTTTTACAGGTGTAAATCAAACTATTAGAAATAAATATGCCCAAACTTCTAATTTGCGAATTGGGGCAGAAGCTAATATTAAACCAATGTTTGTTCGTTTAGGGTATGCTATGTACGGTAGCCCATTTGGACAAACATTTTCGGGTAACCAAGTTACCTCCTTTTTTACTGGAGGGATTGGTGTTCGTAATAAAAAAACCTATTTGGATGTTTCATTTACTCGTAAAATTAGCAATGAAGATTATTATATGTACAACTCCAATTATGTAGATAAAACAGTCTTAAGTAATTTTGGCACGACTATTGGTATAACTGTAGGAAGTAAGTTTTAGTATAGTTTAGTCCTAAATTAATTGATTAAGAAAGTCTCGGGGTAGTGGCCGAGACTTTCTCTTTTTAGAAAAGCTTACAAAAATCCATGTAAACATATTAGCTAAAATCGTATTTTTTGCTTACTTTTGCCCGAATTTTACAACTAAAATTCAAATTATGGCATCAACTTTTTTAGCAAACAAATTTGCTCCCGAAGGTTTAACTTACGACGACGTTTTACTAGTACCAGCCTATTCAGAAGTATTACCTCGTGAAGTAAACATATCTAGCTCATTTACTAAAAACATTAAAATAAATTCTCCAATCGTTTCAGCAGCAATGGATACGGTTACCGAATACCAATTAGCAATTTCTATTGCTCAAGAAGGCGGTATTGGCGTTTTACATAAAAATATGACGATTGATGAACAAGCAGCTCATGTTCGCAAAGTAAAACGTAGCGAAAGTGGAATGATTGCTGACCCTTTAACAATTCTTCAAGATGCTACAATTGGTGATGTTTTAACAATAATGGCGGAAAATAAAATTGGAGGAATACCAGTGGTTGACGCAAATAAAATTTTTGTTGGCATTGTAACAAACAGAGATTTACGTTTTGAGAAAAATTTAAAACGTCCAATAAAAGAAGTAATGACGCATGCTAAAGATGCAGTTACTGCTCTACAAGGTATTACACTTAAACAAGCAGAAGTTGTTTTGCAAGATCATAAAATTGAAAAACTTCCAATCATTGATAAAAACAAAAAGTTAATTGGCTTAATTACCTATAAAGATATTGTTAAGATTAAAGTTCGTCCAAATGCTGCAAAAGATGATTTAGGAAGATTAAGAGTTGCCGCAGCTGTTGGTGTTACGCATGATACGATGTTAAGAGTTGATGCTTTGTATAATGCTGGCGTTGATGCAATCATTATTGATACAGCACATGGTCACTCAAAAGGAGTAATCACGATGCTTAAAACAGTGAAGAAGAAATACCCAAAATTGCAAGTAATTGTTGGAAATATAGCCACAGGTGCAGCGGCATTAGATTTAATGAAAGCTGGAGCAGATGGTGTAAAAGTGGGCATTGGACCTGGTTCAATTTGCACTACCCGAATTATTGCAGGCGTAGGAGTTCCTCAACTGTCAGCTATTATGGATGTGGCTCAAGCATTAAAAGGTCGTTTACCAATTATTGCTGATGGTGGAATTCGTTTTACTGGCGACATTGTGAAAGCAATTGCAGCTGGAGCAAGCACTGTTATGATGGGTGGAATGTTTGCAGGTGTTGAAGAAAGCCCAGGAGAAACCATAATTTTTGAAGGTCGTCAATTTAAAGCTTACCGCGGAATGGGCTCATTAGAGGCTATGCAAAAAGGTTCTAAGGACAGATATTTTCAAGATATGGAAGATGATATTAAAAAATTAGTACCTGAAGGAATTAGCGGAAGAGTTCCATTTAAAGGACATTTAGCAGAAGTTATGTACCAATTAATTGGAGGATTAAGGGCAGGAATGGGGTATTGTGGGTCTAAAGATATTAAAGCATTACAAGCTGCAAAATTCATTAAAATAACTGCAGCTGGAGTTAAAGAAAGTCATCCACATAATGTTGTTATTACAAGAGAAGCTCCAAATTATACAAGATAAGGGACTAAATAGATAGAAGGGACAATAGAGATAAAAAGGACATAACGATAATAGTGATTAAATAGATAAAAAGAAATAAAGCTAAAGAGAATAAAAAATATAATATGAATAGTTGGTTAAAATACCTTTAATCCCTTATATCAAATAGTCTTTTAAGTCATAACAAAAAACACTAAACAAATTAAAAAATATGGTATTACCAATTGTTGTATACGGCGACCCAGTTTTAAGAAAAAAATGTGTGGATATTGAAAAATCACACGAAAATTTACCTGCATTAATTCAAAACATGTATGAAACCATGTACGAAGCTAATGGTGTAGGTTTAGCAGCTCCTCAAGTAGGAAAAGCAATTCGTTTGTTTGTAATAGATGCTAGTCCATTTGCAGAAGTTGATGAAGATGAAGAGCCAGAATTTACAGCAGAA
>JAYVIS010000010.1:0-12226 GCA_043769975.1 Bacteroidota bacterium | reverse complement strand
GATTAAACTTTTTTTGGACCACTGTTCCTAATCCAAAATCGGCATATGTTTTAGATTGTTTAGGAAACAATTCGCCATTTGATAATCCGGAATTGTATGCATCACCGTCCCATTGTTTATCAAACGATAATTTATTTACATCCACGCTAATATTACTGACACCTGCTAATACACCAATGCCAATCACTAATCCTGAATCGTTTTTAAATGAAATTTTATGATTAATAGGAATTTTAACTTCATTGATTTTATAATTTCCATCACCAGATGCATCATGATTAAAAATAATTCCGACAGCTTCATCCGTTTTTTTTATGTATGATTTTTGTAAATTAAAATCTGCTCCAAAACTAAAGGTATTGTATGGCACTTGCACACTTTTCCATTGGTTGCGGTAATTTAAAATTAAACGTCCATCACCATCAAACATACCTGCGTTTGCAGGATTTAAATTAAGTGGCGACATATTCCAATTTGAAAAATGAAGATCTTGAGCAGTAGCTGTTTTAAATAAACCGATACATACCAATACCATAAAACAAATTGTTTTATAACGAATAAGATATGTATTAATTTTAAAATTCATTTTAATTCATTAAGGTGATGTTTCCTTTTTTAAATGATTCTTGTCCGTTGTTACATTTAAACGTCATGTAATAACCATACACACCTTGATCTAATTTTTTTCCTTTATAATAACCATCCCAACCTTTTCTAACATCATTGGTTTCAAATAATTTTTCTCCCCAACGATCGTAAATAGTTAAGTAAACTTCTGTTAAAAAATTACTTCGGATATAAAGGATATCATTATTACCATCACCATTTGGAGTAAAACCAGTTGGTAAAAAAACAACACCTTCGTTGCAAGCATCTGTAATTAGTTCAATATATATCGACTTGAGTAAATGTTGGCAACCATTAGCATCTGTAAAGTAGACAGTGTATGTTCCAGTTTTTACAGGAGTAATAACAAAACTATTGCCTCCAATATTTGTCATTGGGATATTTGGAGAAATGGTTACGGTTCCTGTATATGTGAATCCAGTAAGTGTAACGGTTACTGTTTGTCCTAATGTTAAAGTGTTGGATGATACGGTAATTGAAGCACTGTTATATGTAAATGGATAAATTGTAACCGTAGTTGTTAAATTACTTTTGCAGGTATCTGTTCCTAAAATTGTACTTATGGTAACAGTGTATATTGTTGTTGTTCCTACATAGCACGATGGATTTGAAATATTTGGGTTCGTTAATCCTGTAGTTGGATTCCATGAATATAATACACCACCACTTGCATTTAATTTCACTGTGTCTGGCTCACATTTATTAATAGCAGCATTTACTGCAACTGGTGTAAACCCACCTAAAGTAAAAACATTTTCACTTGTGTCTTTACATCCGAAGCTATTGGTTGCAATTAACGACACTGTATACGTTCCAGGTGAACCATAATAATAAGTAGGGCTTTGTGTTGCTGAAGAATTGCCATCACCAAAGTTCCATTGCCATGCTGTTGGCGAAGCAAAAGAAGCATCTGCAAAAAATACATTATTATTACATGCGCCTATCGTATAAGTAAATGCAGATGTTATTTTAGGATATACGGTTACTGAGGTCGTTAATGTTTTGACGCATATTTTGCCTAACAAACTAATTTGAGTTGTTGTAACAGTATATATAATACTAGCGGTGGCTGTACAAATTGGATTTAAAATTAATGGGTTTGATAAACCTATGGTTGGTGACCAAACACAGGATGTTGCTCCTGTTACTAAAAGTGGAACACTTTGGTATGAACATTTTGAAACAGGTACACTTATTTTTAAAGAATCAACTGGCACTAAAATTAGTTTTGTTGTTGAATCTTTACAACCAAATGCATTCTGAGTGACTAGTTTTACGGTATAAGTTCCTGCAGTTAAAAAAGAATATGACGTGCTATAGGTTGTTGCTGTTAAAGCAGAATTGATATACCATTTACTTGGAGTGCCAACCGGAAGTGTATTATTAATAAATGATACGTTGTTTGAACATGAATCAACTGTTGCGGTAAAGCTAGCAACTGGCTTCGGATAAATTGTTACTACAACTTTTGCTGTATCATATAAGTTATTACAAATAGAAGTCTTTACATATAAATTTACAGTATATGTTCCTGCTGCAGTATATGTTTTAGTCGGATTTAAAATAATAGAGGTAGTGTCTGTTCCACCAAAATCCCATAAATACGAATGGCCTGGCGTACTCGAATTTGTAAATGTAATAGTAGCAGGGGCACAGCCAGATAAAAGGCTCGTTGAAATATTTGCTGTTGCTGTATTTAATTGAAAATCAATTTTGAAAACGCCATTGTTGCAATTACTATTGTGATTAACGTTTGCTCCCGTGTTTGGCCAAGCGCCTGGTGTAACAGGGAAATCGTCATTACCTCCGCAACCAGCACAAACTGATTGATAAATAATTCCTCGTTTATCAAAACGACTTGTTCCACCATCCACATGTTCGTGACTCAATGCTCCTCCAAAATAACTTCCAAAAAGTAAACTTGTCATATTTGGAGCAAGCACCATTAAATAAAAATTGTAACCATCAGTTGTAGCTTGAATAGCCGATGCGGTAATTGGCATTCCAACAGTAGGGCTTAAAAAAATAATATTTCCACCCCAGCCTGATAAATAAATATTTCCAGCACAGTCAACTGAAAAGGCCGAGGGCGAAATGTTAATACTGCCTGAGCCATTTCCGAAAATGGTAGATGCTAATAATGTATTGAGTTGCGGTGTAAACTTTTGAATATATTGTTTGCTATTTGCTATGGAGTATACACCTGCTGTTACTGGTATAACTCCAAGTGATTGGCCATAGATGTAAGCGTTTTGGCTATTATCTAATTGAACAAAATAACTTTGATCATAATTATTTGTTCCGATATAAGTAGCATGCATAATGTATGCGCCAGTATTTTTAATTTTACAAAGATAACCATCACATTTTCCACCTCCATAAATGGTTTTGTAGCTTCCTGCCGTTACTGGAAAATTAGAACTTCTTGTGCCTCCGGTAATATAAATATTTAAGGTATCATCTAGTGCAAGCGCATAGCCAGCATCATTGTCGCTTCCACCAATAAATGTACTAAATACTAATCCGCTTAAAGTTGGATTTAATTTAACTAAAACTGCATCTTGTCTTCCGCCTAAAGTATTATCTAAAGCACTCAATGTAGGGAAATCAGCAGATTTAGTACTACTTATAATATAAATATTTAATGATTGGTCAATCTGAATTTCTCCTCGGTATTGATCACCATAATTATATTGTAACGAATCAGGCGGGTATTCAGTAATTGGTCCGTAAGGAGTTGCAAACGTTGTTATAACATTGTTGTAATTGATACCGTCGTTTTCTGTTCCGCCAATATAAGTCGAAGCCATTAAAATGTTTCCATTGGCATTTAGTTTTGACACATAAATATCTGTTCCTCCTGGAAAATTAGTTCCATTAAATACAAAATTGATGGCAGTACCTCCATTAAATGTTGCATTAAAACAACCTACAGTAGTAGGAAAATCACTTGATCCGGTTGCACCGTATAAACAAAGGTTATCGTTTTTATCAACTATTAAACTTGTCACAATTTCTGATGAATTTGCACCTCCTAAATAAGTTGAATATTTTAAAAATGTTCCAGTAGAATCGTATTTTGTTATAACAACATCAGTTCCCGAAAACCCATTGTAAGTGACATCATAAGCTCCTGCAGTAGTTGGATAGCCGATAGCGAATGCTGTTCCACCAGTATATAAACATCCTCGCGAATCGTATGTGGCTGTCATTCCAAAATTATCAGCTGTACTTCCGCTTGAGGCGGCAAACACTAATAATGGATCAATTACTAAATCATAATTGTGATTGTAATCTTTTAATAATTTAAAGGATACGGTATTGTTTTCTAAAATAAATCTTGAAGGAATTTCGATGGTATCTTCTTCAATCACTTGATATACAAAAGGTTTTTCTTCAATAGATTCACTTACAGTAGTTGAAACATAAAGTGCACCGTTTTTTAATTTAATTTTTTCAACGTCATTGTATTTTATTTTAATATCATTTGGATCCCCATTTGGCTTAACTATAAAATTATATTTTAAGGATTGATTTCCTCCAATATATAAGGCGTTAATGTTATTATATAAATTCTTAATGATTAGTTCAGAATAATGATGAACGTTTTGGGTCCATGCACTTTGGTTTTTTCCAACAAAATAATTTTCATAGTCAGAATACTCATTTTGAGATATAATTTGTGGAGAAGTATTCGATCCTATAAAATTTACATTATATGAATGAAATTTAAATTTTGTTTCACTGGTTCTTCCAAGATGCTTTGCGGCATAAAAATCTTTATCATATAAATGGAAAGTTAGTTGGCCCGATTTTTCAACAAATAAGGCTCCCCCGTCTAATTGTGCTCTGAAGGCAATTTTGTTTTCCCATTGATTTTTGTTTTCAGTAAATCTGACGTAAGATTGCGCCTTAACCCTCGGCTTTTTAATAGATTGTGCTTTTCCTAAAAAAAAGGAAAAAACTAACATACATATTAAAAATATTTTGTCCACTCAAGTAAATATAAATAAAAAAGCTCAGAAAGTAAATTCCTGAGCTTTAAATTATTAAAAAAAATATGTTTATCTTAATGTGCCGTTTTTATCAGCATCTTTAGTTTGTTTTATCATAGTTACAGTCCAGTATGCCAATAAAGAGGCGATAATTACCCATAAAATAACATTAGGTCCATGTCCTAAAACACGCATTCCCTTAAATACCAATTGCGAAAAATCACCAATTGCATAAAAAACATCTGTCATTGTAACCATTAAAGCGCTCATAATTAAATCTATTTTGTAAGTTTACACCACAAAAATATAAAAATTCTTTAAAAAATAGCTATTTCTTCAAAAAAATGATTGTAGGGTTGTTAAAAAACAGGACGCAAGTGTCAATTTTCTCTATCGCAATCATTGGTATTGGCCTACTGGTCTATAATTTTGCCATTCCATCTTCTTTTTTCGAAGTGTATAATATAAATGATAATTTGTTATACGGGCTCATTTTTCATGATTTTGCTTTATCCTCCATTGCTTATAAACTCTTTAATTTCCTTTTGATAATTATTGGCTCTGTTTTTTTGGTATTTGTTACCAATAAAAATGAGATTGTTTCGAAAGAAAATTTTTTGCCAGCCTTTTTTTACATCATTTTTTCATACTCATCAGTTACAAGTAATCAATTGCAGCCTATTTTAATTTCGAACTTATTTATCATTATGAGTTTGTACTTTGTATATAACTCCTATCGAACGGATAATGCTTTGAGCGATTTATTTAATGTAGGTTTTTTGTTTTCGCTTGCAAGTTGTTTTTACACCTATTATATATTTATTATTCCATTAGGTGTTTTTTCATTATATATATTAAAGTCCTTTAATTGGCGCGAATGGCTGTGTTATTTATTTGGTGTTTTTGCACCTCTATATTTATACATGAGCGTTGCCTATTTATTTGGTAGTGATTATTTGAGGCCATTTTATTTATTTTCAGAGGCTATGAAACATATTAATACGCCCATTTTTTCAGAATATTTTTTAGTCATGATTTTATCATCTGGTTTTTTAATCCTGTTGGCTATGTTTCAATATATTGCTAAAGGTTTTGGATCACGAGTGAAAATTCAAAAAGCAAAATATATTTTAATTTGGCTTACTGTTTTATGTCTCATTATTTCGTTTTTTAACACAGCTTCTAGTATGTTCCTTTTGCCTTGTATTATTCCTTTTAGTATCATAATAGGTGATTATGTTGGCGAAATAAAGCAACTCAAGTTAGCTAATACGCTAATGACCATCATTATTGTTGGGTTTTTGATTATTTGTTTTCATAACCTCAATTTTATTTAGCTCAAATCCTTTAATATTTTGTTTAAAAGATAAACGATGCAGTTTTATAGAATTGTCTATTTTTGTAAAAATTAAATTGATTATTATGAAATTTGGAGTTGTTGTTTTTCCTGGGTCTAATTGTGATGAAGACATGGTATATGTTTTAAAAAATATTTTAAAGCAAGAAACTGTTAAACTTTGGCACAAACAAACAAGTTTAGAAGGCTGTACTCATATCGTTTTGCCAGGAGGATTTTCTTATGGTGATTATTTGAGAAGTGGTGCAATTGCTCGTTTTTCGCCAATAATGACTGAGGTAATCAAACATGCTGAAGCAGGAGGTTTTGTATTTGGGGTTTGTAATGGTTTCCAAATACTATGCGAAAGTGGCTTATTGCCAGGTGCTTTATTACATAATAATACACGTAAATTTATTTGTAAAAATGTATTTATAAAAGCAGAAAATAATAATACGGCTCTTACAAATTCTGTTGGTTCAAAAGCATTGAAAATTCCTATTGCGCATGGCGAAGGAAAGTATTTTGCTGATACAGAAACTCTTGCGAGTCTTAATAAAAATGGGCAAATCATATTTAGGTATTGCAACGAAGCTGGTGAAATTACTAGCGATAGCAACCCAAATGGCGCAACTGAAAACATTGCTGGTATTTGTAATGCTGGTAAAAATGTATTTGGAATGATGCCTCATCCAGAAAGAGCTGCTGATGAATTATTATCAAATATTGATGGAAAAGCAATTTTTGAAAGTATTTTAAAATCTGCCTTACAAACAGCCTAATTTCTTTTTTTGATATTTTAAGATTTTCTTAAGATATTGTTGTATTATCAAATTGTGAAGTTTTTTTGTTGTTTTCCATTCGAGTAAACTAAACATTATCTTTGAAAATGAATAATACATTGCTTTGGCTTGAAATACCTGTTTCCGATTTTTCGCGTGCTTTAAATTTTTACGAAAAAGTATTTGATATTACTCTTGATGTAAAGATTTTACTTGATACAAAAATGGCCTTATTTAGTAAAGATCAAATTGGAATTAAAGGTTCGTTAGTTGAAACTAAAAATCACTTAGGCTCTAATGGAATTAAACCAATATTTTATGTGGAGATTTTGAATGAAGCCCTATTAAAGGTTCAAAAGTATGGAGGAGTTGTGATTTCGGAGCCAACTTTGTTGAGACAGCGAAATAAAAACGGGGATGTTATTATTGGTGTAAACTTAATTGACAGCCAAGTTGGTTATTATTCTGAAATAAAGGATAGTGAAAATAATCACATTTATCTTTATAGCCATAGCTAAAATAATAAATTAGTTTTTGACTTTTTATCTTTTAAATTTTCTAAATAAATTTCGAAAACGGTAATAAAGTTTTCGTTTTTTTTAATCGCTTCAAAAATTGAAAAATTATGAAGATATCTGTTATCTCCTTTAATAATTAAAAAGTAATCTGAGTTTTCTAATTCTGGTAATAATTTTGTGGTACGTTCAACATCTCCAGCAAATAAGTCGAAATCTTTTTTCGAGTTTAAAGATTCCGTTGGTTGAAAGGATGTTTGATTAGACACTAAATTAAATTCAATATTTAATTCCTCATGAAAGAATGTATACAGCGGAAAATAAAACTGTTCGCCATCTTTGTGACTAAAATCTAATAAATCCCGTAGTTTAAAATCTATATTCAAATCATTATTTAAAGCATTAATAATGGTATATATAGTTTCAGTTGATGTAATAGAAAAAATATCAAAATCGAAATGTTCATCATTTAAAATATCTAAAGTATGTACAGCCATTAATTTTTAATTTTATTTAAATATAAAATTATTTTATTTATTATTCTGATAATACTTGCATCATTGCTTTCGCTTTGAGTAAACATTCTTCGTATTCATCTTCGGCATTGCACATTGCTGTTATTGCACTGCCAACACTAAAGCTTAAATAACGCTTTTCTTCATCATAAAATATACTTCTTATTAAAACACTTAATTCAAAATCACCTGTTTCATCTATATAACCGATGCATCCCGAATAGGGCCCACGATTATATAATTCATAATCGTCGATGAGTTGCATTGCTTTTATTTTAGGAGCACCTGTCATGCTGGCCATTGGAAATGTTGAATTAATTATCTCTTTAAAGGATGTATTTTCTTTTAGTTCACAACTTACAGTGCTCACCATTTGATGCACTTGTTTGTAAGATTCTATGTCGTATAATTTTTCTACCACAACTGTTCCTTTTTTAGCAATGCGAGATAAATCATTTCTACAAACATCAACAATCATAACATTTTCGGTTTTTTCTTTTAAACTATTTTGTAAATTAGTTTTTAAGTCATGGTCTTCTGCGTTTGTTTTTCCTCGTTTTGCTGTACCTTTTATGGGCTTAGTGGTTAATACATTTTCATTTTTAGATATATATAATTCTGGACTAGAGGAAATAATGTATTGTTTATCGAATTTTGCTAAACACGCATATGGAGCATCGCTAATTTCGTTTAATTTTTTAAAAATAGTCAACGGATTTATTTCAATTTCTTTGGCTTCGAATGTAATACAATAATTTATTTCATAAATATTGCCGTTCTGAATATGTTTTTTTAATGAGTTTACGTTGGTTACATAATCATCTTTCGAAACTGTAGAAATAATATTTATTTTATGAGTTGTTTTGCTTTCTGAAAAGCTAGGAAGTTCTTTTAGCGTTAGTTGTTTTTCAACTTCAGCAAAAATTTGATTTCGAAATTGTAAAGGGTTGTTTTTTTTCGGATTGAAACTTTCTATTTCATTTTTAAAATCATAGTTAATAAAGGTGATCTGATTTTTTATATCATTTTGATTTGAGCTTAATTTATTTGAAAACAATGCTATCAAACCATTTTTTTCAAATTTACTCTTTTTTAATAAAAGGTATTTATGGTTTTTAAATTCTGTTTCCATCAATTCAATGCATTTACCAACCACTTATTTCCCATGTGTCTTGTGAGCGCATCACTTGTTCGATAATATCTCTTACACAAGCTTCTCCACCATTTCTGTTTGAAATATAAATAGAAATCTCTTTTATTTCGTGAGCTGAGTTATTTGGACATGCGGCAATACCCACTCGTTTCATTACATCATAATCAGGTAAATCATCACCCATGTAAACGATTTCATCTTCTTTTAAATCATGTTCTAAAATGTAATCTTCATAACAATTTAGTTTATTTTTTTGCCCTAAAAAAACGTCATTTATTCCTAAGAGATTCAACGTGTTTTTAACGGCATTACTATTTCCTCCTGTTATAATTGCTATGCGATATCCTTTTTTTACAGCTAATTGCATGGCATACCGATCTTTGGAATTCATGTTCCTTACTAATTCTCCATCAGGCATGATTTGAACGCTATCGTTTGTTAAAACGCCATCAACATCAAATAAAAATGTTTTTATTTTTGGTAATCTTTCTTTAAAATTTAGCATTTTGTTGTGTTATAATTAAATCTGTTAGAGATTTATAGATTGAAGATAATTGTTTATTCGTTTTTAGTAATGCTAGATGTTTCTGCATAGTAATTTTATCGTTTCTTTTAGCTGGACCCGTTTGGGCTTTGATTGGGCCAATAAGTTGCATTTTATTAAATGATTGTTGCAAAATTAGATTTAATAATTTCACTTCACTTTTTCTAAGTGCATTTTCTAATATTTGGTATGAAACAGCATACAATGCATTTGTGAAATTACAGCCAAATACGGCTGCTAAATGTATGCTAAGGCGTTTTTCAGAATTTACATTTTTTATTACTGAAGAAAATAAACTTGAAAATACTTTAAGTTTAGAAAATGCCAATTTTGTATTGGCTTCTAATAATACAGGTGTTGATTTCCAATCTATACTATCATTTTTACTAAATGTTTGTAAAGGGTAAAATACGCCAATTTGTTTTGAAACATTAGCAAGTACTTTTAAATCAATGCTTCCAGATGTATGAACAACTAAGTTTTTTATTTTTAATGGTATTAAATTTTTCGCAACCACTTTAATTGAATCATCATTTACACAAATGATGTATATATCTGCTTTTGTAATTATTTCGTTGTATTTACTTACTAAATCGCAATTGCTTTGCTTAGCTAATAATGTAGCTTCTTTAGTTTTACGATGATTAAATAATTGAACTAAATTTAAATCGGAATGTTGTGAAATAAAAAGTGCTAAGTGCGATGCTAGATTGCCAGTTCCTATTATTACTATGTTTGTTTGTTTAAGCAATTGAGGTAGTTTTGCAATTAGATTTTTGGTTTAAATCTTTGATAATTTATTTACCCTTCTTCTTTCTAAAATAGCAATTATTGTCCCAATAATCATAGCTAATGAACCAAGCCATAATATATTGATATAAGGAAACTCATATGCTTCTAAAACAACAAACTCCTTAGTATTACTTACTTTCTCACTTAATTGTATTTCTATACTACCTTCTTCTGGATTAATTTTCCAAAAAATAAATTTCAGACCCAATTCTTTCAATTCAAATTGATCAGGCATTACTGAATTGTTTTTTAAAATATATTTAGGATAAGCCTTATACGTTTTTCCATTTATGTCAGTAGCTTTTAAAACTGCTGTAACTATGAGTGTACTATCTGTATTTGCATATTGTTGTTCATTTAAATTTGTTGTTATGCTTTCAATTAAAATGATAGCATTTTCTGCAAAAATTGTATCGTTAATATGTCCAATAAAATTAGTTGGTTCTTTATATGCATCTTTTTTTACTTCTTTATTATCCGATAAATCTGCATAAGTAATATGTGTATAAATATCTTTCTCTAAAAAATGTTTAGTGTCTGGATTTGACGCTTGTCCCATTCTTGGATTATCTTGTACCATTGGACTTAACTCAAATTCTTTTACAAATTTTCCAGTGGCATCTTTGGAAAAATAATCCATATTAAAAAAGACATCAATTCCCTTGCGCTCTTTCCCTTTATAGGTTACAAAATAATTGCCCATTTGAAGAGTGTCACCTTTTGTAAGTAATAAACTCTTTTGAGCATTAAAATTATCACCCAAACTTGCCACATTTTTTGTAGATGTGTTTTGGGATATGGTTTGTTTTTTAGAAGTTGAAATTAATGCACCAACTAATATTAATGCAAAACCAATATGAGCAATAGAAGAACCTGCATGACGTATCTTGCCTTTAATTACACTTAAGAAATATTGCAAATTGGCAAATAGCGCAAATAAACCTGCAATTAACATGAGTGCGTATGAAATCAAATTCCATTTCTGAGCGCTTGTGCCCGAACTGTAATCGTGAATAAAATAGAGTGGAATGCTACATACTAAACCAAAAATTAAAGAGAGAATAATTGGAATCGCAAGTTGTTTGAAAAAGGATTTCTTGTCTGTTTTTTTATATTTGAAAAACTGAGTAAACCCAATTAAAACTAAAACTAAAATAGCAAATGGTGTTTGCCACATGTTGTAGTCTGCAACTTTTAAGGGTGCTTTTTCTAAATTAAATAATTTATTGAGTACTGGTATTGACGTAAAGTACGTGATAACTAAAGCCGATAGTAAGAATAATAATGAACCAACAAACATCCAAAACTCTCTGCTGTAAAGACTTTCTTCTTCTTCTTCTTTTGGAAAATATAAAACATACGAATGAATAGTTAAAATAATACTAGCCAACACCCATGACAATAGAAAAAATGTTTTATGGCCAAATTGAATAGACATATATAAAACAAGTAACGAACACATAATGTATGATACTCTAATTAATTTATCATGAATTAGTAAGATCACGCATAAAAAAATGAATGTTAAAACATATATGACCAATTGGCCTTGCATACCTAAATCAGTAAATGCATGCACAGAGCTTGTTCCAAGAACACCGCTTCGAGTTAAAAAAGTAGAATACAATACCATTAAAAAAGAAAAAATAGAAAGTAGATGCGTCATAAATAAGGAACCGCCTCTATTTTTATTTATAATCATAACATGCCCAGCAGCAACAATGATTAGCCATGGCACTAAAGATGAATTTTCAACAGGATCCCATGCCCAAAACCCACCAAAACTCAATGCTTCATAGGCCCATGCTCCACCCATTAAAATACCTGTTCCTAATATCATGATAGAAAAGAACGTCCAAGTTAATGCAGGTTTTTGCCAAGTTGTAAAATCTTTTTTCCATAAACCTGCTACTGCAAAGGCAAAGGGAGGCAATGTAGAAGAGAATCCTAAAAACAATGTTGGCGGA
>JAYVIS010000009.1:0-17336 GCA_043769975.1 Bacteroidota bacterium | reverse complement strand
CCAAAAAAAGTTTAATCAAAATTTTACGGCAACGGTTGGTTACGCTATAAACCATATTAACAAACCAAGTATTTCATTTTATAATACAAACAATATTGTATTAAGAACCAAGCATAGTGAATCATTACTGTTAAAATATAGTTTTTCAAATATCTCAAATATTCAATTTGAATACTACGGTAACCAACAACAAAAATTTAGAGAAAATTTAGTTGGTCTCTCGTATTACTATACAATTGACCCGAAAAACAATACAGTATTTAACGTTGGTATATTATCACGCTTAGGCGATGCCTTTATTACAACTGTAGGTTTACAACACAATAGCATGCGCTTACAAGCATCTTACGATTACAATTATTCTCAATTTAAACGTGCTACAAACGGAAGAGGTGGATTTGAGATTTCGTTTATTTACATTTACGCCAAACCAAAATCATTTGTGCCAAAAACACGAGTTTGTCCAATTTATATGTAAGCATGAAGTGTTCTAAAAAAATAATTTTTATCCTCTTTGTCTGCTTTTCATTTTTCAGTTTGAAAATAAATGCTCAAAAAATAAAGCAACTTTTAAAACAAGGCGTTGAAGCAAACGAAAATAAAGATTACTCATCTGCTGCACAAATTTACAATCAAGTTATTTTAATAGATTCATCAAAAATTGAATACCAATTATTATTTGCTGATGCATCGCGTTTAAACTACGATAACGAAACTGCCTTACGTTGGTATCAAAAAATATATAAAAAAGATAACGGAAAAGTTTATAAAGAAGTTCCGTTTTATATTGCCACCCTTTTAAAAAATACTGGAAAATACAAAGAGGCAAAAAAATATTTTGACAAGTATTACAAAAAAAACAGAACCGCAAAAGATCCCATTAAAAAACAAATGGGATTAAAAGCCAAGCAAGAAATTGAGGCCTGTGATTTAGCTCAAATATTAATTAAAAATCCAGTTGAAGCAAAAGTATTGCATTTGGATAGCGCTGTAAATAGCAAAGTGAGCGAATACGCGCCAATTGAAGTGGATACTGTCCTATATTTTTCATCCTTAAGAGATAAATCTAAAACAGATGACAGAGGTGTTGGGTTTAATAAACTATACACTTCTAATAAAATAAATAACAAACGTCAAAAAGCAACTGAGCTAGATAGTTTATTTAATAAAGAAGGAATCCATAATGCCAACACCTGTTTTAATGATGATTTTACAAAAGTATTTGTAACCCGTTGCCAGGCATTAAATATGTCGCAATACACGTGCGATATTTATGAATCTAATTACGTAAATAATAAATGGACAGAATTAAAAAAATTGCCCTCACCTATTAATATAAATGGAAACAACACCACACAACCAAACATTGGAAAAATAAATGATAAAGAAGTTTTGTTTTTTGCAAGTAACCGTGCTGGTGGCGAAGGCGGAATGGATATTTGGTACAGTAATTTAAATGCCAATGGATCATACGAAATACCAGTTAATGCAGGTGAAAAAATAAATACGATTGAAGATGAAATTACACCGTTTTATGTGAAAGAAATAAATACACTTTATTTTAGTAGCACATGGCACAAAGGATTAGGTAATTTTGATATTTATAAATCTGAATTTAAAAACAATGAATTTTCTGAGCCAAAAAATTTAGGCTATCCCATTAACAGTAGTTACAATGATATTTACTATAGTGTAAATTCTAAAAAAGATAGAGCGTATATTTCTTCTAACCGCATTGGTTCTTATTTTGAAGACAAGCCAAGTTGTTGTAATGATATTTATAGTTTTTCGATACCACCTTTAACGGAGCCTGTAAAGCCTGTAGACACGACAGAACAAATCATCAATCAAATGAAAGTGTTATGCCCGTTAACCTTATATTTTCATAATGATGAACCTGAACCTAAAACGAAAGTGATTGTTACAAAAAAGAATTACAAAAAAACGTATGACGATTACATGGTTTTAAAAAACAAATACGTTACTGAATACACCAAAGGAAATGAAGGCGAACAAAAAGAATATGCTGAAAACCGAATTTTAAACTTTTTTGAAGATAGTGTAGATGCAGGAATGCAAGATTTAGAAAAATTTGCGGTTTTACTCGAATCAGTATTGAAGCGAAACGAAAAAGTAAAAATAACCATGAAAGGTTTTTGTAGCCCACTTGCAAGTACTGATTACAATGTGAATTTAGCCAAACGCCGTATTAGTAGTTTACAAAATTATTTTATTGAATACAAAGGAGGTATCTTTACAAAATACATTAACAACACTAATGTAGCTGAAGGTAAAATAGAATTTTTTAATGAAGATATTGGCGAGCTGCCAGTTAGTAAAGTAAGTGATGATGTAAAAGACACCAAAAACTCTGTTTACAGCCCATATGCAGCCAGCGAAAGAAAAATACAAATTATTGCTGTAAGTTATTTACGCTAGAAAATAAAATTCAAATGGACGCCTCTACTCTTTTCCCTAATCAGGAAGATGACCAACAAAATAAATTAGTTTGGAAAAGTTCTGAATCGAATAATTCGAAAGCTCAAAAAGATTTTAATGATGCCTTAGCAAAACATAAAGCAGCCGTTAAACAAGCCCAAGTATTGGATGAGCTCGTGCAATTTGCACACACCGAATACGCTAAACTTATTTTACCGGAATTAGAAAATAAAAAAAACTTAACAGCCCTTCGCACAGAAATGATGTGCGTGATATACTTAGAGGATTTAGTTAAATTAGGAAGAAATCAAAAACAACTTTTAAAAACATGCATCTTAGAAATTTGCTCCAACGAAATAGAAAACGACCGAGCATTTTACTACAATATTATTTTGCAATTAGAAACAACTTCCGAACGTAACCATCGTTTAGCTGAAAAACAGCGCATTGAACAACAGATTAAAAACCAATATGGCGTGGATGTTGACTTGGATGATTTAAGTAATAAAAACTTTAAAACGGAAGAAGAACGTCAAGCGCACCACGAAAAATATAAAGAGTTTTTTGAAAAATACAAAGAACAAGAAGACAAAGAATTTCAAGATTATTACAGCGGAAAAAATCGTAAAGAGAAAACAAAAACCAAATCAGAAAAAGAGAAAGAAGCCAAGCTAGCTGAAGTTGAAAAATTATTAAATACGGATATTAATAAATTATTTAAAGAATTAGCCAAACTCATTCATCCAGATAGAGAGCAAAATCCGGAGTTACGAATTAAAAAAGAGAACCTAATGAAAGAGCTTTCTAATGCGAGAGACAACTCTGACATTGCTGATATTTTGCGAATTAAAATGTTGGTAGATGAATTACTACCAAACAACACAAACGAATTGTCATTAAACGATTCGTCCATTAAACGTTTTGTAAATATTATAAAATCTAAAATAACGGATTTAGAAAAAACAATCAGACAAAAAGCGCATTCTTTTCCATTTGAACTTACAGTGAATCCAAAATTTTTAAGTCCGAAAATGATTCAAAACCATATTAAATCTCAATTAAAAACGCTCACTTTAAACAACAAAGATGTTGAAATGGAAATTGATGCCTTAAGAGAAGATCCAAGGTTTATAAGAGATTTAATTGAAGATTATCAGTTTATGGATAGTTCGTATTGGCGTTAATATTTTTTTTACTTTAACGTATGCGTTAAGGATTGAAGTGGAAATCCTTTTTGAGGAACGAAAAAAGATTGCAACGAAAAGCCTGGCCGAAGGCAACGCCCAAATCATTAATAAAATTCTTAAAATACTTTTGAAGGCAAAAGTATCCAAAACCTTATGATTTTGTGAAAGGCAATTCCTGTGGACCGCTGCTAAAATGAATCCTTTCGCACTCATCCCCGCATATTCATTTGACAGCTATAGCTGCACAAAATCATAGCATAACATCTGATGTATAAACTTCGTAAGCAAATACAAATATTATTAAAGTAAAAGCTCGCGTTAAGGATTGCAGTGGAAATCCTTTTTGAGGCACGAAAAAAGATTGCAACGAAAAGTCTGGCCGAAGGCAACGCCCAAATGATAAATAAAAAATCAATAATTATAAAAGCCCAAATAATTAAAAAAATTAAACCATCATAGCCTTAAGCTTCTCGATTGTGTAGTCGATTTCTTCTTTTGTGTTGTATTTAGAAAACGAAAAACGAATTGAAGCTCTTGATGTATCAGTACCAATACCACGCAACACATGAGAGCCTTGGTTGCTACCGCTACTACAAGCACTACCACCACTTGCTGCAATACCAGCAATATCTAAATTAAACAACATCATTTCTGCATCGGGATGTGCTGGGAAACGGCAATTTAAAACAGTATATAAACTATTTGCATTTCCAGTTTCTCCATTAAATTCGATACCTGGAATTGCTTTTTCTAATTGCTCTTTCATGTAATTTTTTAAACCTTGGATGTGAGCAATGTGTTCATCCATTTCGTTATAACAAATTTCAAGTGCTTTTGCTAAACCAATAATTCCTTGCGTACATTCAGTGCCACCACGCATATTACGTTCTTGCGCACCACCAAGTATCATTGGTTTTATTTTAACATTATGTTTAATGTATAAAAAACCAACACCTTTTGGGCCATGAAATTTATGAGCCGCGCAGGTAACAAAATGTACTTTTACTTTTTGCAAATCCATTGGGTAATGCCCCATTGTTTGAACCGTATCGCTATGAAAAATTGCATCGTATTTTTCGCAAATTTCCCCTACTCTTTCTAATGGTAACAAAGTTCCAATTTCGTTATTGGCATGCATTAACGAAACTAAACTGCGTTCGTTAGTTTTTAATAATTCTTCTAAATGATTTAAATCAACATTTCCTTTTTCGTCAACATTAACCCAACTCAATTTTACTTTACCAGCTTTTTCTAAAATTTGCAAGGTATGCTCAACTGCATGATGCTCAATTTTACTAGTGATGGCATGTGTTATTCCAAGTGTATCAATACTTTGATTAATTGCCATGTTATCAGCTTCTGTTCCACCTGAAGTAAAAAATATTTCGGCAGGACTTACATTTAATAATTTAGCAACCGTTTTACGAGCAACTTCGATAGCAGAACGTGTTTTACGACCAAATGCATGAATAGAAGATGGGTTTCCGTATTCCTCTTTCATAAAAGGAACCATGGCATCAAACACTTTATCGTCTAAACGTGTTGTTGCTGCGTTATCTAAGTAAACTTTCATATGTGATTTCTTTTGTAATTATTTTTGTGCGAATATTTTGTGCGAATATACACATACCAATTATTCAAACACTAAATTCAGGAGTTAGTCTATTTGTATAAATTGGTAATTATAATATTCCTACAATTCCTATTTTATAATCTCTTTAATATCTTCAATTATTTTTTTTGCTAACGTATCAGCGGTGCTTAAACTTTGGCTTTCACTATAAATCCGAATAATGGGTTCCGTATTTGATTTTCTTAAATGCACCCATTCTTTATCAAATTCTATTTTTACTCCATCAATTGTATTTACAGGCTGATTTTTATATTTAGCATGTATACTTTCTAATACTTTGTCTACATCAATTTGTGGCGTTAATTCAATTTTATTTTTAGAAATAAAATAATTAGGATATGATTTTCTCAACATCGATGTAGTTTTACCATACTTTGCTAAATGCGATAAAAATATGGCAATACCAACTAACGCATCTCTTCCGTAGTGAATTTCAGGTAAAATAACTCCACCGTTTCCTTCACCACCAATAATTGCATTGGTCTCTTTCATCATATTTACAACATTTACTTCGCCTACAGCGCTTGCAGAATAAGAACCGCCAATTTTTTCGGTAATATCGCGTAAGGCACGAGTGGATGATAAATTAGAAACGGTGTTTCCACCTTTATGATAATTTAAAACGGCATCAGCTACAGTTACTAAAGTATATTCTTCGCCAAACATTTCACCATCTTCGCAAACTAAGGCTAAACGATCAACATCAGGATCAACACTAATACCAACATCCGAATTTGTTTTCACAACTTCTGCTGCTAAATCTCTTAAATGTTCGGGCAACGGTTCCGGATTGTGAGCAAAATGACCAGTTGGTTCGCAATGTATTTTATGGATAGTTTGAACGCCTAATGCTTCTAATAATTGAGGGATCACAAAACCACCGGTTGAATTAACCGCATCAACAACAACTTTAAAATTTGCTTTTTTTATTGCATCAACATCCACATAAGGCAATGCTAATACTTTATTAATGTGCATTGTTATTAAATCGTTACGTTGACTATAAACGCCTAAATCACCTACATCAGCATAATTAAAATCTTCTTTATCAGCTAATTCCAATATAAATTTGCCTTCGCTATCCGAAATAAATTCACCTTTATTGTTCAATAATTTTAAGGCATTCCATTGTTTTGGATTATGACTTGCGGTTAAAATAATTCCACCATCTGTTTTTAATTCGGTAACAGCAATTTCAACAGTAGGCGTTGTACTTAAACCAACATCGATGACGTCAATTCCTAAACCAATAAGTGTACCGCATACAATGTTATTTACCATTTCGCCAGAAAGCCTGGCATCTCTTCCTATAACAATACTTGGTTTTTTAGAACCATAAGTTTGCTTAATCCAAATGCCATAAGCCGATGCAAATTTTACGATATCTAAAGGGCTTAATCCATCACCTGGACGGCCACCAATTGTTCCTCTAATGCCTGAAATACTTTTTATTAAACTCACAAATTACATTTTAAAATTACGATAGCAAATATACCATATCGCAAAAGAAATGAGTCATAAACTTTTCTACAAAATAGTATTTTATTGTTAAAAATTAGTGTTTTATTACTGGTTTTAAACCTTAAATTTGTAAAAAGATTAAAAGAATAGTTAAATGAGTGAATTTGAAGGAGACGGTCTTTCCAACGAAGATTTTGAAAAAAGTTTGAAACGATTTGAAGAAATGATTTCTTCAGATGTTCCCCAATTTTTTGATGCCGATGAATTAGAAGAAATCATCGATTATTACATGCAATGGTTTAATCTTGAATTAGCAAAAAAAGCCATTGATTATGCAACTGAACAATATCCAATAAATAGTGCTATTAAAATAAAAAAAGCGCAATACTTATCTTCACAACATAACACACGTGAAGCTCTTTTAATATTAAATGAAATTGAAGAAGTCGAAAGTTCTAATAGCGAATTATATATGACCCGTGGTTTCATTTATAGCCAGATTGGATTAAGTGAACAAGCCATTGAAAATTTTAAAAGTGCTTTGCCATTAGCTGAATTTAAAGATGAAGTTTATGTTGCCATTGGAGTAGAATTTTTAAATGATGAAAAAGCTGCTGATGCACTTTACTATTTAAAAAAAGCAATCAAGTTAAATCCAGAAAATGAAGTTGCATTAAATGAATTGTCGCTTTGTTTTGAATTAACAGGTAAAAGTGAAGAAGCTATTTCTTTCTATGAAACATATATTGATGGCAGTCCTTATAATTATTATGCTTGGTTTAATTTAGGTATTAGCTATAACCGACTAGGATTATATGAAAAAGCAGTTGATGCTTATGATTATGCAATTGCAATAAAAGATAATTTTTCATCTGCCTATTTTAATAAAGCAAACTCTTTAGCTCAACAAGATAAATACATTGAAGCTATTGCTGTATACAAAGAAACGTTTAAACATGAAGAACCGGATGCTAACACCTATTATTATATTGGTGAGTGCTACGAAAATTTAACGCAATACGATGATGCGTTAGTAAATTATAACAGAGCCATAAAACTAGATCCTGCTTATGCAGACGCCTGGTTAGGCGTTGGAATTGTTTTAGATTATCAAAACAGAATTACTGAAAGTATTTATTACATCAAAAAAGCAATTGAAATAAACCCAAATATGCCAGAGTATTGGTATGTGTTTGCTGAAGTTCAACATAAATTAGGATTTTTAGAAGAAGCTGCCGCAGCCTATTTACGAGTAATTGAATTAGGCTATAATGAATTTGATGTTTATATCGATTATGCAAAATTATTGTATGATGGAGAATATTATAAAGATTGTGAAAAAATTTTAGCAGAAGGCATTACTAAATTCCCAAATACTCCTGAATTAATTTACCGAATGAGTGGTTTACAAATGGAACTTGGTAGAAAACAAGATGGCATGACTTTTTTAGAAAATGCCTTACAATTAGACTACGCAAAACATACCGAATTATTAGAATACCTACCTATTCTAGAAACAGATACAGCAGTCATGCAATTAATACAATCATTTAAAAAATAAAAAAATATGCCTAATTACAACATCACACTTCCATTTTTACCAGAAAGAACTGAAAGACCACGTAATAGTGGAATAACAATGGTAATGGACAAAGGAATTTCATTAAGACAAGCAGAAGATTTTGTAGAAAGTTATTCAGACTATGTAGACTTTGTAAAACTTGGTTTTGGAACTTCAGTAGTTTCTAAAAATGTAAAAGAAAAAATTAAGCTATACAAAAATGCAGGAATAAAAACTTACTTAGGAGGTACTTTTTTTGAGGCATGTATAGCAAGAGGGAAATTTGATGACTATCAAAAATTTATTGATGCATATGGTTTAGATTCAGCAGAAGTTTCTGATGGAAGTATTGAAATGGCACACGATAGCAAATGTGAATACATTAGTAAACTTGCAAAAAACTTTACAGTGTTATCAGAAGTTGGTTCAAAAGAAGAAGGGATTATCATTCACCCAGCAAAATGGGTTAGTATGATGAAAGCAGAATTAGAAGCAGGTTCTTTTAAAGTGATTGCTGAAGCTCGTGAAAGTGGTACCGTAGGAATATTTCATAAAAATGGAAGTGCGCATTCGATGTTGATTACACGTATTACAAATAAAATTAAAGTAGAAGATATTATTTGGGAAACACCTCAAAAGTCTCAACAAGTTTATTTCATTAATTTATTTGGCGCCAATGTAAACGTTGGTAACATTGGCGTTGATGATGTTATTCCTTTAGAAACGTTAAGAATTGGTTTAAGAGGTGATACGTTTTTTAACTACATGCCAGAAGGAACCAAGGAAAAAATATTTTAAAAAATAGTATTAAGTCCTACAAAAAAATTGAAAATTTAAAACACATACAATGAAAGAAATAACACCATCAGAATTAAAACAATTAATTGACGAAAAAAAAGATTTTCAATTAATTGATGTTAGAGAAGAATACGAATTTGACGAAGTTAACATCAAAGGAGAATTAATTCCGATGGGTGAAGTAATAGACAACGTTGATAAAATTTCTAAAGACAAACAAGTTGTAATTCATTGCCGTAGCGGAAAACGCAGCGCAACTGTTATTGGTGCTTTAGAAAGCCAATTTGGTTTTACAAATTTGTATAATCTTAAAGGTGGTATTTTAGCCTATTTGGAAGAAACAAACTAATTTTAGTTTACTTTTTTGTAGATTAAATTATGTTTAGATTATATATTCCAATTGCCTTTGCGCTTCTTTTTTTATTTTGGATATTATTTCGTCTCCTAATAAAAAAAGATCTCCATAAAAATTATAATACCTTATTTCTAGGTTTATTTTTTATTGGCATATGGACATTACTATATATTGCAATTTTAAAGGATTAAGCATTTTTGTAAAAACATGGCTTAATCCTTTTCCTTAATCCCTTTTATAAAATCACTAATTAAGTACGCAATTAATTTCCCTGTTTTAATATCAGCTTTGATATGAGATAAAATTGGGGCTCCTTCCGCAATATGAAAATACAATGCGGGTAGTTGTTTTGCGCTCTGATAAACATATTGCCTGGCTTGTACTGGTGAAAGTCCGCTACTAGTTTTAGCACTTGATGGCACGTTGGTAATTGCATCTAAATCTATTTCAACTCCACAGTCATCCTGTTTCACAAAACCTATTGTTTGATTTAACGTATGTGTAAAAGTTTTTTGTTCACGTATAAATACATCTTCATAGGTACTATAATATAATTGTGAATTATGTTTAGTAAATGTTTTTAAAACATCGTTTGTATTATATTGCTCATGCATACAAAACACAGCATACTTATTTATGTAGTTTTTATAAAATGCATAACTAAATCCATTTCCACTATGCCGACCTTCTTCTGGTCTAAAATCGGTATGTGGGTCACAATTTATGACATTTATTTTTTTTGAAAGAACTTCCGAACACCCTTTAATAATAGGAAAAGCATTATTATGTCCGCCACCTATGATGATTGGTATTTTGTTTGCAGTTATTATTTTTGAAATAACATGACTAACACGTTCATCTAATTCGGAAACTAATTTTCGTAATTCTAAAAAATGTTTCTCAGTTTTAAGATTAAAATGGTTTGATCTTTCCATTAAGTCTTCTACAAAAACATGGCCTAACACACAACAGTCATTTCCATTTAAAAACACATTACTTTGTTGATTCAAAAAACTGTCTAATGCTGGTTTCCATGCCGTGTGTGCTCCTCCTCTACCCATATTCGCTCTAATACCAATATCTTCAGGGATTCCAATTAAAACAAATTTAGTGTCCATGTTTTTTAATTCATTTTCCCAATTTTTAGGCTCATGAATGACACGAACTTCTTCACCCAATTTTATTTCGTTATCACGTTTACGTGTGATGATTTCAATATTTTTTTTACTATAAAATTCAATAACATTCATGATGCATTATTTTAATATTCAAAAAAAAAACATTCATCTTAAGGATGAATGTTTCTATAATTAAATTTCTGATTAATTACCACTCCTCACTATTAGCAGGCTTATCACTTGATATTTTCATTGCTTCTTTTAAATCATTTGCTAAAAAGGCAGCTTGTTTTAAAGCTTGACTACGCATTTGCTTCCATAATTGAGGTGGCATTTTCATACTTCCACATTTAGGAACATCGCTATAAATATCTCCTCCAGAATATTCTGAATTTTTTGCGACATGATTTATTTTTGAAATTGTGTATCGATACTTCCCTTCTTTAGCATCAATGCTCACATGCATTGTAAAAGTTCCATCAGCATCAGCGATCGGATTCAGTTCTTTAGTTTTATAAACAAAAACTGCTAAACATTCTGCTTTACTTCCGGTAGTTACACCACTACTTTTTACATATTTTGGAGATTCGATTTTTACGAAATTTACAGCTCGTTTTAAAATTTCTGCCGAATTCATTGGTCCTAATTTGGCAGTATCAGCAGCAGGAAATGAACCATCTGCATTTGCAACCATAGCCTTTGGTTCAGCATCAATAAAAATAACTTCTTGAATTTTCTTCTCTTCCTTTTTTGGTTCTTGTGCATTAGCATTAAATACAAACACTAACATTATTAAACTTAAACCTGCTTTAAAAATATTCATTTTACTTTTTTATTTTTTATTTAATTACAAATAAGGCAATTCAAAAATTATCGTTCACTAAATTAATATATTTTTACAAACTTGCTGGGATTTACTTCTAGCATTAAATTGTAAATAACATCAAACACATCATCAGCACTTGGTTTACTAAAATAATCACCATCTGATCCATAGGCAGGACGATGCGCTTTTGAGGCAATCGTAATTGGTTTAGAATCTAAATACTGATAACCACCTTGTTCTTCCAATACTTTTTGCAACATATAAGCCGTTCCTCCACCTGGAACATCTTCATCAAAAAACACAACTCTATTAGTTTTTTTAATTGATTCAACTATGTTATTATTAATATCGAATGGTAATAATGTTTGTACATCAATAAGTTCAACTGAAATTCCGTGTTCATTTAATTGCTTGATTGCATCCTGAGCAATTCGAATTGATGAACCATAAGTTACGAGGGTAACATCTGAACCAACAATTAATGTTTCAGGTAAACCTAATTGAACTTTATACTCACCAATATTTGAAGGTAATTTTTCCTTCAAACGATACCCATTTAATGGCTCAATAACCAAAGTAGGTTCATCAGCCTCTAACAATAAATTATAAAAACCAGCAGCCTGTGTCATGTTACGAGGTACACAAACATTAATACCACGACAGGCACTTACAATCATACCCATTGGAGAACCACTATGCCAAACACCTTCTAAACGATGACCACGCGTACGAATAATCACTGGAGATTTTTGCATTCCCTTTGTTCTCCATTGTAAGGTTGCTAAATCATCACTCATAATTTGTAATGCATATAGCAAATAATCTAAATATTGTATTTCGGCAATTGGACGCAAACCACGCATGGCTAAACCGATGGCTTGACCCATAATTGTAGCTTCACGAATTCCTGTATCAAACACACGGTGCTCACCATATTTAAGTTGCAAGCCTTCTAATCCTTGGTTAACACCACCAATTTTTCCTGAATCCTCTCCAAAAATTAAAGTTTCAGGGTATTTATTTAAAATGAAATCAAAATTTTCTCTTAATAATTCACGGCCATCCACTAATTTATCATCATTATAAACCGCATCAACTGCTGCAATACTTGATACTTTTTGATTAGATTGTGAATATAAATGAGAACTATATCTATCTGCATTTTCACTATTAGATTGATTTAACCAATTAGTTAATTGAGTGCGTGCTGGAGAATTTTCAGATTTTATTAAACGTAAAACTTTTTTAACCGCAATTAAAATATCTTTTCTAATTGGCTCCTTTATTGAGTTTAATTCAGTTTTTATTGCATTAATTGTATCTGCATGTAAACCATTTGCAAGATCATTAAAAATTGCACTTACTGCTTCAACTTCAGATTTAATTGGTTTTAAATATTCTGACCAAGCAGCCGTTTTTGCATCTCTTACAGCAATTTTAGAATCTTCTTCTATTTTATTTAATTCACTTTCAGTTGCAATGGCATTTTCTACAATCCATTCGCGCATTTTCTTAACGCAATCAAAATCTGTTTCAAATTGTAAACGAGCAGCATCTTTATAACGCTCATGAGAACCTGAAGTACTATGACCTTGCGGCTGAGTAACTTCTTCCACATGCACTAAAACTGGCACATGCTGTTCTCTGCAAATTGCAATTGCTTTTTCGTATGTTTCGCATAAATGCGGATAGTCCCAACCTTTCGTTTTTAAGATTTCAAAACCATTTCCACCATTTTCTCTTTGAAAACCTTTTAATATTTCAGAAATACTTTCTTTTGTTGTTTGATATTTTTTTGGAACAGAAATACCATGTCCATCATCCCAAACACTCATTAACATTGGTACTTGTAATACTCCAGCGGCATTAATGGTTTCCCAAAATAATCCCTCAGAAGTAGACGCATCTCCAATAGTTCCAAAAGCAACTTCGTTTCCTTTATTACTAAAATTTAAAAATTTACCTTTTTGTAATTCTTCATTTTTTTTATAAAAATGAGAAGCATATGCTAAACCTAATAAACGAGGCATTTGCCCAGCTGTTGGAGAAATATCTGCTGAAGAGTTTTTTTGATTCACTAAATTTTTAAATGTACCATCTTCATTAAGACTATGCGTTCCAAAATGCCCACCCATTTGCCTTCCAGCACTCATTGGATCATGCTTAATATCAGTATGTCCGTATAAACCAGCAAAATAATTTTGAATAGATAAAGCACCTATCGCCATCATAAAAGTTTGATCACGATAATAACCACTTCTAAAATCACCATTTTGGAATACTTTAGCCATAGCAACTTGTGCTAATTCTTTCCCATCTCCAAAAATACCAAACTTAGCTTTACCAGTAAGTACTTCCTTACGGCCTAATAAACTAGTTTGACGACTTTCATTAATAAGTTTAAAGTCGTTTAAAACAATCTGTTTAAATTCTTCAAATTTTAAGCCTTTTGAGGCTGATTTAAGTTCTTGCTGCATAGTGTAACTGTAATATACAAATATATATTTTTGAGTGGAATTACAAAACTTATTTAGAGTATATTTTAGCTATTTTCCGTATAAAATTTAACATTTTCAAAGTAATTATATTTATACTAAATTTGAACATGGAAAGTTTATCTCAAAAAATAAAAACTCTTTTATTATCAGAAAATTACACGTTTAAACAATTAGCTGATTATTTAAATTTATCTGAATCTGAACTTGAAAATGGCTTAGAAAACAAAACACTTGAAATAAGACATTTAGAAGAAATTTCTAAAAACTTAAAAGTGCCATTATACAGTATTTTCAGAGATCCGCAAGTTAAAAAAGACATTTTTGAACAACCATTTTTCACTAATAAACTATGGAAAGTTGAAGAAGATTTAAGTCCGCAAAAATTAATTGAAGAAATTAACTTATTAAAACAAGTTATTGTATACAAAGAAGCTGAACTTGCAAAGAAATTGAAGTAATAAGTCTCACTTTTTACTCCCAATACTAATGCTATATTTGTATTACGAATTTTAATCCTTTATGATAGATATATTTCTTACGTTTTTATTAGTTTTATTAAATGGCTATTTTGTAGCTGCCGAGTTTGCTTTAGTTAAAGTACGCTCTTCTCAAATAGATCTTATAGTACAAAAAGGCAGTAAACGTGCCAAAATCACTCAACAAATTCTTCAAAAATTAGACGCCTATTTGTCGGCTTCACAACTTGGCATTACATTAGCCAGCTTAGGTTTAGGAGCTTATGGCGAACATGTGATGAGTAAAATTGTTAGTAGAATATTTAACAATTTAGACATGGTTGTAAACGAACATTTTGTAACTGTGCCAATTGCATTTACATTGATTACATTTTTACATATTACATTAGGAGAACAAGTTCCAAAAATGTTTGGGATTAAATATTCGATCGAAACTGCCTTGTTTATTGCTTGGCCCTTACGTGTGTTTTACTTTGTATTTTCGCCATTTATTTGGTTATTAAACAAATCTTCCAATTTAATTTTAAGAATTTTAGGTATAAAAAAAGTTGGTGAAGACGATGTGCATTCTGAAGAAGAATTACGTATGATTTTGACAGAAAGTGAAGAAGGTGGCGCTATTAAGCCAAGCGAAAATGAGTTGATTCAAAATGTATTTGATTTTGATGATCGTATCATTAAACAAATTATGGTTCCTCAAAATCGTATTTCGGCACTAGATGTTGAACTTGGAAGAACCGTTATGATACAGCGCGTGATTGACGAGGGATATTCGAGATTACCTGTATATTTAGGAGATATTGATAACGTTATTGGAATTGTTCACTCTAAAGATATTTTAAAAGCTGTAATTGACAATAAATTTAAAACAATTAGAGACATTATGCGTCCTGCACATTTTATCCCAGAAAGTATGCATGTCAATAATTTATTACGTGATTTTCAGAAACTACATATTCAAATGGCGATTGTTACCAACGAATTTGGAGCAACTGCTGGTGTGGTTACAATGGAAGATATTATTGAAGAATTAGTTGGTGAAATTCAGGATGAGCATGATGAAGAAAAACCAATTGTAGAAAAGAAAAGTGAAACAGAATACATTGTAAATGCTCACAGCAGTATTGGTGATGTAAATGAAGCCTTACCAATGTCTTTACCTGAAAACCCTAAGTATGAAACAGTGTCTGGCTTAATTAACTTCCTTTGGGGAAGAATACCAGCTGTTAACGAAAAAAGAAGTTACGAAGGTTATGAAATAAGCATTCTTCAAAGAAAAAAACAAACTGTGGAAATGGTTAAGTTGAGGATTTTAGAGCCAAACAAGGTAGAGTAATAAAGCTATATAAATGGATTCCATAAAAAAACTATATCCATATCCTACAGGTTGGTATGTTTTATGTAAAACAACTGAAGTGCCAAATGGTACATTATTAACGAAACAATTTATAGGTAAGGAAATTGTTATTTTCAGAACAGTAACCGGAAAACTATCGGTTATAGATGCTTACTGTCCACATTTAGGAGCACATTTTGGTAAAGGTGGCGATGTTAAGGGAGAAACGATTCGCTGCCCATTTCATTATTTTTGCTTTGATGTTAAAGGAGATTGTACTGAAACTGGATATCATACTACTCCACCAAGTAAAGCAAAAACAAAAACTTATATATTTAATGAGGTAAACGGCTTTATTGTTGTTTGGCATAGTATTACGAGTCAAATGCCTACTTGGCAAATTCCAAAAAACGATAACGAAAAATGGAGTGATGTAATGTGTGCAGATTACTTATTGAATAGTCATCCACAAGAAACAACAGAAAATAGTGTTGATGTTGGTCATTTTGGTGTGGTTCATAAATATACAAACGTTCACGATTTAAAACCTTTAAACACTGAAGGCGCTTATTTAAATGCTAGCTATGGTTTTAATAGAGAAGGTGGAATTTTCAATAATTCTGGAATTAAAGCCCAAATAAATATTCATGTTTATGGATTAGGTTATTCTTTTGTTGAAGTAACTATCCCTGAATTTGGATTACAAACTAGGCAATATGTATTTCCTACTCCATTAGCTGATGGAAAAATAAATTTAAAGATTGGAATGTCTGTAAAATATATTGACAAGCCTACAAAATTAAATCCATTTTTATTTTTATTGCCAAAAGCATTAGTTAATAAATTAGTTTTAAAACAGGCTTTTAAAGGTTATGCTCATGATGTTATGCAAGATTTTGATGTATGGCAAAATAAAGTATTTATAGAAAATCCAGCTTTAGCTGCTGGTGATGGACCAATAATAAAATATAGAAAATGGGCGTTACAATTTTATGAAGGGGCTACAATTTAAAATACTATTTTTTTTTGTTTTAGGTAATTTCGAAATTGGAATTTCACAAACAAACCAAAACTTAGAAAAAGGAATTGAACTCTTTAAACAAAGAGCCAAGAATACAATTGGGATAAAAGCAAATGCGGAAATTATAAATGAAGCTATAATAATTTTAGAAAAAGAAGTTATGGCTCTCAATGATTTAGAGAAAAGTGGGTTGTATTACTTATTAAGTTTAAATTTTAAAGCTCGTTTTGTTTGTACAAATCACTCTGAAAAAAGAAAAATTTTAGAAACTGCAATAAAATTTGGTAAAGTATTAAAAGAAAAATATCCTAAAAATGGGCCTATTTGTTTCGAATACATTGTAAGTGTTGGGCTATTAGGTGAAATTTCAGGAGTTATAAAAAGCATAAACGATGGTGTAGTTGGAAAAATGAGAACTAATTCAGAAAAACTAATTCAAATAGATTCACTTCATAATAACGGTGCAGGCTGGAAAGTTTTAGGAGTTTTAAATTACAGAGTTCCAAATTTAGGCATAATTATGAATTGGCCTAGTATAGAAAATTCAAAAATTATTCTTCAGAAAGCATTAAAATATTTTCCAAATGATATTGCTAATAATTTTTTTTATGCTCAAGCATTAGAAAA
>JAYVIS010000008.1:0-9484 GCA_043769975.1 Bacteroidota bacterium | reverse complement strand
TAAAATAGATGGGACCCAAATTCCAATAAAGTTTGCATCTTCTTTTTCTCCATTGAAGTATAAAACTACTGAATAAATTAATGATAATAATGCTGCTATAAAAAGCAACTTATCAGCTATTGTAAATTTTTTAAACATAGTATTAAGTTATTTCTATGTAAACACAGCAATGGATTTATTGTTTAATTAATATTACATTTTATTTAACCATAAATTTCTGTATGTTTTTTTTGCATCATAATCATTTGCTTGTTTTTCGATATTAAAATAGCGATTTTCTTTTGGGTCGTTACCAACACCTGCTAAATAAGCCCAATTTCCCCAATTGCTACACACATCATAATCTATTAACTGTTGCTCAAAATATGCGGCTCCGTAGCGCCAATCTAATTTTAAATCGTTACACAAATAACTAGCTACATTTTGCCGGCCACGGTTACTCATAAAACCAGTGAATTTAAGCTCTATCATATTTGCATCAATAAATTCATTCCCAGTTTGTCCGTTAATCCAAGTTAAAAGTGTTTCATTGTTATGTTTATGTAAATCATCTGTTTTTGCATGTATACCCGCTTGTTTAAAAAACTTGTTAGAATATTTTTTCATCATAAACCTAAAATAATCTCGCCATAGTAATTCAAATTCTAACCAATAAGTTGATTCGTTTGCTGAAAATTGAGCCTCGTATTTTTTCAATTCAAAATAAATTTCTCTAGGTGATAAACAACCTAAACCTAACCAAGCAGAAAATTTGGTAGAATAATTTTCACCTATCATTCCGTTTCGGGTTTCTTTATATTTAGATATCGCTTGTGTTTCAAACAAATAGGAATTCAATCGAGTATAACCTTCTGTTTCTCCTCCTTTAAATTCAATCGCAGCACGACAATCCTTAATAACAGGTTCTAATCCTAACTGTTCAATACGAGGTAAATTTAATTCTTCGATTAAAGGCGATTTAATGGTTGTTGGTTTAAAAAAAACCTCTCGAATGATAGATTCTTTTTCTATTCGTTTTCTAAAATTAGTAAATACATCAGGTATATCTTTTAGAGTAAACGGTAAATCTTGAGCGTGATATAATGTACTTGTACTAAATGTTTCGAGCTGACAATGAGCTTTCCATAATTCTTTTTCTACTAACATCTGAGTATTCTTCTCCTCAAAAGCAACTTCTTTTTTACTAAATACTTTTTGAACTTTATATTTCTGTGCCAGTTTAAATAATTCAGATTCAGGTTTTCCTCTTACAATAATTAAACCCGACCGAAGCTCTCGTAAATTTTTATCTAAATCGGCTAATGATTCTAACAAAAATTGGGTTCTAGAATTCCCTGTTTTTTTAAATCCGAATTCTGTTGTTTTAAAATGCGCTTCATCAAAACAATAAACAGGTATTATTTCATCACTTTGTTCAATAGCTCGCACTAGGGTTTCGTTATCATGTAAACGCAAATCAGTTTTAAACCAAACAATAGCAGTTTTCATTTTTCATTGATGGATTTAATTCATATAATTACACTAATTCAAATACCAAATAGCACCGTTCAATACACTGGCAAATGAAACCCAAACTAAATAAGGAATATTAACTAAGGCCGCTATCTTACTCGTTTTATAAAAAATAAAAATCATATATACTATACTGAACCACATTAAAATTATCTCAATAAATGCTAAGCCTAAATTATGATATTTAAAAAATATAAAACTCCATATAAAATTCAAAATGAGTTGAAATGCAAAAACAAAAATGATTTTATTTTTATTTTCCGCTTTTGATTTATTCAACGCAATATAGATTGAAACTCCCATTAAAATATAAAGCAAAGTCCAAACAGGGCCAAATAAATAATTGGGAGGATTAAATGATGGTTTATTTAATGTTACAAACCAATTTGTAATACTTGTAGCTGTATAATAACCTGAAATACCACCAACCAAAAGTGGAATTAAAATACATTGTATGAGCCTAGTTAATTTATTCATTTAAATTATTTTATTTAATCAATTCTGAAGGAAGTATATTTGGCTTAGAGTAAGTTAACCTTGATAAACGTTTTGTTGAATGATAACTATCTAAACCTGATGTTGTAATAGTTCCAGCTTTTTCAACATCAATAACACCATCAAGTGTTAAACAATTTTCTGGAACAAATACTTCAATAACTTTTCCTATAATTAAAATGGTACCGTTTATTTTCAAATCATGACGTTCAACAAATTGTAATCCGAATTTAATATGACTTTCTTTTACAAAAGGTGATTTAATTTTGTTATGAAACTCAGGAGTTAAACCCACTGCATCAAATTCAGAAATTTCTTTTGGATAACGTGCTGATGTTTGATGCGCTTTTTTATAAATATCTTTATTAATATGATTAATAGTATAGCAATTAGTTTCCATAATATTTTCTAAAGTATGTCTATTAACAGAATTTGGTCTTATAATCATACCAATTAATGCAGGGTTTGCACCTATATGAATAACTGAATTAAAAATTGCTAAGTTTGTTAAACCTTCATTATTAACAGTTCCAACAAGCGATACACTTTTAAACCCACTTAATGAATTTATAAATGCAGCTCTACTTCTCTGTTCCATCATTACAATGTCTTGGCCCGAAAAATGTCTTATCATAGTCATTATTTTAAAGTTGACATACCGCCATCAACATTCATTATTTGTCCTGTAATCCAACTTGAATTTTCAGATAATAAAAATTCAGTCGCATTGGCAATATCCTTATCACTACCTATTCTTTTTAAAGGATGACGATTGGCACTCGCTTCTAACTTTTCGGGTGTATTAATTAATCTTTCTGAAAGTGGCGTGTTTGTTAATGAAGGAGCAATACAATTCACTCTGATTTTTGGCGCAAATTCAGCAGCCAATGCTTTTGTTAATCCTTCAACGGCACCTTTACTAACTGCAACACTCGAATGAAATGACATACCGGTATTTACGGCAACAGTACTATATAAAACGATAGCTGGATTTTTAGACCTCAGCAAATTTTCGGAATAAAACTGAATACATTTAATTGCGGCTAAAACATTTAATTCAAAATCTGCTAAATAATCTTGTTTTTTTAAAGCTCGAAATGGTTTTAAATTAATTGAACCCGGACAATAAACAATACCATCAATACGTTCAGTAATAGCTGGCAAATCATCATCGGATAAAATATCATGTTTATAAAAATGGCTAAAAGGTGCGTCTGGAACATTTCTAGAAATAGAAATAACAGTTTCTTTTTTTCGCATTAAGTTTTCAGATAATGCTTTTCCAATACCTGAGGAGGCTCCAATAATTAAAGTTGTTTTCATTAAAGATAAAACACCTCAAATCAAAAATTGTTTTGGAATTTTAAATAGAAAGACTAAAACTCTTTCTTAGCAGCAATCAAAGTGTTTTTTATAAGAGAGGCGATAGTCATTGGCCCTACTCCACCTGGCACTGGAGTGATATAAGATGCTTTTAAAGAAACTTCATCAAACTTTACATCACCAACTAATTTAAATCCTTTTGGTAATGATGCATCATCAACGCGATTAATACCTACGTCAATAATAACAGCTCCTTGTTTTACCATATCAGCTGTAACAAAATTTGGTTTACCAATAGCTGCAATAATAATATCAGCATTTAAAGTGTGTTCCTTTAAATTTTTTGTATGGCTGTGGCAAAGCGTAACTGTGCAGTTTCCAAGATTTGTATTTTTAGCCATTAATATACTCATTGGGGAACCAACAATATGACTCCGTCCAATAACAACACAATGCTTTCCATCTGTTGGGATATTATAACGCTCTAATAATTGAACAATTCCAAATGGAGTTGCACTTACATATGTTGGTAAATTTAAAACTAAACGGCCAACATTTATAGGATGAAAACCATCTACATCTTTACTTGGTTTAATGGCTTCAATAATTTTTTGTTCCGAAATATGACGAGGCAAAGGCAATTGCACGATGTAACCATCAATATCAGCATCATTATTTAATTCTTCAATCTTTGCTAATAATTTTTGTTCCGAAACATTGGGTTCAAATCTTACTAAAGTTGATTTAAAACCTACATTATCACAAGCTCTTACTTTATTATTTACATAAGTTTGAGACGCCGGATCATCACCAACCAAAATGGCTGCTAAATGCGGTTGCTTCTTTCCTTTACCAATTAATTCTTTTACTTCAATTGCTATTTCTGCTTGAAGTTCAAGTGATATTTTTTTTCCGTCGATGAGTATCATAAAATTACATTTTAGGCATTCCGCCAGGCATTTGCTTCATTAATTGAGCCATTTTATTTTTATCACCCATCATTCGCATCATCTTACGCGTATCTTCAAACTGCTTTAGTAATTTATTAACCTCCGTTATTGTTTGTCCACTTCCTTTCGAAATACGCAAACGACGTGATCCATTTAATAATTCAGGATTACTTCTTTCTTTTGGAGTCATTGAACCGATAATGGCTTCAATGCCTTTAAAAGCATCTTCCTTTATTTCCGTATCCTTCAAACTTTTGCCAACTCCTGGAATCATTCCTACTAAATCTTTAATATTACCCATCTTTTTAATTTGCTGTAACTGACCTAAAAAGTCGTTAAAGTCAAATTGATTTTTGGCAATTTTTTTAGATAATTTTCTTGCTTCTTCTTCGTTAAATTGTTCTTGTGCACGTTCAACTAAAGTTACAACGTCACCCATTCCCAAAATACGATCAGCCATACGCTCTGGATAAAAAACATCCAAAGCTTCCATTTTTTCGCCAGTACCAATAAATTTAATTGGCTTGTTTACAACTGATTTTATTGATAATGCAGCTCCACCACGTGTATCACCATCTAATTTTGTTAATACAACGCCATCAAAATCCAAACGATCATTAAAGGCTTTTGCTGTGTTTACAGCATCTTGCCCTGTCATGGCATCTACTACAAATAAAATTTCATTAGGATTAATTGCTTTTTTTAAATCAGCAATCTCGTTCATCATTTGCTCATCAACAGCTAAACGACCTGCTGTATCAATTAAAACAATACTATTCCCATTTTCTTTAGCTTGGATAATAGCTGCCTGAGCAATTTTTATTGGATTTTTTTCTTCTTTATTCGAATAAACATCAACGCCGATTTGTTCACCTAAAACATGCAATTGATCAATAGCAGCAGGACGGTAAACGTCACAAGCAACTAACAATGGTTTTTTACCTTTTTTAGTTTTTAAAAAGTTGGCTAACTTTCCAGTAAATGTAGTTTTACCAGAACCTTGTAAACCACTCATCATAATAATGGTTGGATTTCCACCTAAGAAAATCTCTTCCATTTGTCCGCCCATTAATTGAGTTAACTCATCGTGGGTAATTTTAACCAATAATTGGCTAGGAGAAACAGCGGTTAATACGTTTTGTCCTAATGCCTTTTCCTTAATAGTATCAGTAAATGTTTTAGCAACTTTAAAGTTAACATCGGCATCTAATAATGCTTTACGAACTTCTTTTAAAGTTTCGGCAACATTTATTTCAGTTATTTTCCCTTGTCCTTTAAGTGTTTTAAGGGCTCTTTCTAGCTTTTCGGATAAATTATCAAACATGGCAATTATTTTGTTTTTAAGACTTTAAAGATAAATAATTTTTCGGGACTAAAATATAAAGAATAATAAGTAGTTAACTCTTAACTATTTTGCACAAACCTCAACTGAACTGGCGCATCAATTTTATGCTGTTCAAACACTTTTTTAACAATTTGAACGATGTCAGAATTTATTTGAGAAAGATCATCCGACTTACCATAAGTTTTAATAGAAAGGGTTACAGCATTGTCAATAATTTTAACAGCAACTATTTCTGGTTGCGGATCTTTAATAACTAATGGGTGTTTTGAAACAGCAACTAATATTAATTCTTTCACCTTATCAATATCATTACTTGCAGAAACAACAATATCTACATTTCCTCTTAATAAACCATTCCTGCTATAATTCACAATGGTTCCATTAGAAACGGCACCGTTTGGCAAAATAATTGTTTTTAAATCTGATGTAATTAGTAATGTATTAAAAACTTGGATTTCGATTACTTTCCCAGTTTGGCCTTGCGCTTCAATTACATCATCCACTTTATAAGGCTTAAAAATGAGTAATAAAACTCCACCAGCAAAATTTGATAAGGAACCTTGCAACGCTAAACCAACTGCCAAACCCGCTGCGCCTAGTATCGTTACAAAAGATGTTGTGCCAATGCCAATCATACCGGCAACAGTAACTATAAGAATCACTTTTAAACCAACAGATAATAAACTCAATAAAAAGGTTCGTAACGAAACATCTAAATCTTTTTTATCCATTGCTTTTGAAGCAACTTTAGCAAGTCGTCTAATTAACCAAAGTCCAAAAAACAATACTAAAAATGCACCAATCAATTTAGGTGTATACTCAACTAACATTGAAATAAAATGCTCTAAATGCTTTTCAATATTTAAAAATTTTGTATCCATTTATTAATAAGCTCTAGCAAATAAAACTCTTTGTGTACTTGGTTTTCCACTATAGATACAAACACCAGCTTCTTGTTTATTATTTAAAGGAACACAACGGATAGTTGCTTTAGTTTCTTCTTTAATTTTTTCTTCAGTTTCAGGAGTTCCATCCCAATGTGCTAAAATAAAACCTGGTTTTTCATCCAATGTTGTTTTAAAATCAGCATACGTATCAACTAAATAAGTACTCTGAGCTTGACGTTCTTTTGCTCTATTAAACAAGTTATTTTGAATATCATTTAATAAATTTTCAATAACCGTTTCAATGCCATCAATTGCAACTGTTTCTTTAGTTAGCGTATCTCTGCGAGCTAATTCAATGGTTCCATTTTCCAAATCACGTTCTCCAATTCCAATACGAACCGGCACACCTTTTAATTCATGTTCAGCAAATTTCCAACCTGGTTTACGCGTATCACTATCATCATATTTTACTGAAATTCCTTTAGCCTGAAGATTAGCTTTTAATTTTAAAACAACTTCGCTAATTTTCGCTAAACCTTCATCAGTTCTATATATAGGAACAATTACAACCTGTATTGGTGCCAATTTTGGTGGTAAAACCAAACCATTATCATCACTGTGGCTCATAATTAAAGCGCCCATTAATCTGGTTGAAACTCCCCAAGAAGTTGCCCAAACAAATTCTTTTTTATTATCCTTTGTTACAAATTGCACATCAAAAGCTTTTGCGAAATTTTGTCCTAAAAAGTGTGACGTTCCAGCTTGCAATGCCTTTCCATCTTGCATCAAAGCTTCAATACAATAGGTTTCATCAGCACCAGCAAAACGTTCGTTTGCAGTTTTCATTCCTTTTACAACTGGTACAGCCATCCAATTTTCAACAAAATCAGCATAAACATCAAGCATTTTTTCTGTTTCAATAATCGCTTCTTCTTTTGTTGCATGAGCTGTATGCCCTTCCTGCCACAGAAATTCAGCCGTTCTTAAAAATAAACGGGTACGCATTTCCCAACGCACAACATTTGCCCATTGATTAATAAGCAAAGGCAAATCTCTGTAAGATTGTATCCAACCTTTATAAGTATTCCAAATTATTGCTTCACTAGTTGGTCTAACTATTAGTTCTTCCTCAAGCTTTGCTTCGGGGTCAACCATTAATTTTCCAGGATTATTTGGATCAGTTTTCAAACGGTAATGTGTTACAATTGCACATTCCTTTGCAAATCCTTCTGCATTTTTTTCTTCAGCTTCAAATAAACTTTTAGGAATGAATAATGGAAAATAAGCATTTACATGCCCGGTATCTTTAAACATTTTGTCCAATGTTTTCTGCATATTTTCCCAAATACCATAACCGTATGGCTTAATTACCATACAACCTCTTACAGCCGAATGATCGGCTAAATCAGCCTTTACAACAATATCATTGTACCATTTACTATAATCGGCAGCTCTTGATGTCAAATCTTTACTCATAATTACTAACAATTGTTAAAATAAATCTTTTTAAATAATCTTGGCATTTATTTTGTAACTTTATAGTCACAAAACCCCGCAAAGTTAAACTTTTATTAGACCTATTGGCTAATATTTAAAACTAAAAATAATGAAAAACTTTGTTTTATTTTCCGTTATCATTTCATTTTTAATGTCTTCTTGTGCCCTAAAAAAAGCTGGCACTTTTACAGATGACGTATATGCTAACCCTTCTGCTGAAAGAAAGGAAGATGCTAGATTAGCAGCAATTCAAAAGGCAAAAGAAGATGCTTATAAACAACGTTATAATGATTCTTTACAACAAGCTCGTTTAGCACAAAAAGCTTTAGATGATGCTAATCCTAATTACAAAGAGAGAGAGTTTAAATATGACGATTATTATGATTATGAATATGCAACACGTGTAAAACGTTTTGATAATTCAATAAATGGTTTAAGTTATTATGATAATTATTATACTAATTCATATTGGTATAATCAAAATCCGTATAACTACGGCGTAAGTGTTTATAATGGATATAGCTGGTGGGGAAATAGTTATAATAATTATAGTTACAATCCTTCTGCTAATTTTTACTATAACAATGGTTGGGGTTGTAATAATGGGTATGGCTATAATGGCTATAATCCATATATGTCTGGATATGCATCAGGTTATAATAATGGATATAACAATGGATATTATGGAATGCCTTATGGATATGGTAATTCATTTGGTTTTGGTTATGGCTACAATAGTGGTTACGGAAATCCATATGGATATAATGGATACAATGGTTGGAATAATTATTATGGAAATAATGGCTGGGGTTATTATAATAGTCATGACCATAATAGTTCTTATACGTATGGCCCAAGAAGTTCACATGGTGGCGGAAATGGAAGACAATCGTCAAATCCAGGGATGAAATCAACGGACGATTCCTATTACAATAGGTACACTAATGCTGTGGTTGAACAACAAGAAAAAACAGAAAAATTTGCACCTATTTCTAGACCAAAGTTTAATAATTACGATAATAATTCTAATCCTATTAGAAATAATAATGCGACTTATCAAACAGGTGAAATAAGGGATAATACGCCAACAAGAAACACAGATAATCCAAATAATCAGCCAGTTAGAAATAATAATTCAACTCATGAACAGCCTGTTAAAACTAACACATACGAACAACCTGTTAGAAATAATAACAACACAAACGAAGTTCCTGTAAAACAAGAACCAATTAGACAACAACCTGTTAGACAGCAAAATGAATCGCCAAGATTCGAGCAACCTGTTAAGCAACATGAATCGCCACAAGCACCCAACAATAATGGTGGCAATTCACAACCTTCTAACAACGGAGGTTCTCGTCCAAGATAGTTTTCAATTTCGTTAATTTAGAGTTAATTTATTATGAAACATTTCAAAATTTTAACAGCCCTATGCTTGTTATCATTAACTGTTATATCACAAAATGACCTTGATG
>JAYVIS010000007.1:0-2679 GCA_043769975.1 Bacteroidota bacterium | reverse complement strand
CATTAAAGTTTGCATCTAATGCAGATTTAGTAATACAAGCGGGCATTTTAACGCGCGAAGTATTTGTAGGAATTTGGATTGCCATTTTTGCATTTTTATCTTTTTATTTATTAGGTGTATTTAAAACATCACACGATAGCGATGTAAAATATGTTTCGGTTGGAAGATTATTTGTAGCGCTAACTTCATTTTTTGTATGTATGTATTTAATACCTGGATTATGGGGCGCTCCATTAAAATTATTTAGTGGGATTTTACCTCCATTAGAATATTCTGAATCTCCACATGGCTTTGGTGGTTCTGCAGGAAATACCAATACACCATCTGTTCCAAAAGACGCAGAATTTGAAAAATACATGGAAGTAAATAAAAATGGAATTATTCATTTTAAAAATGATTACGAACACGCTTTAGCTTATGCTAAAAAAGTAGGTAAACCATTATTAATTGATTTTACAGGACATGCTTGCGCTAATTGCCGTAAGACAGAAGATTATGTTTGGCCTGACCATGAAGTCTCTAAACGATTAAATAATGATGTTGTTTTAGTTTCATTATATGTTGATGACAAAAGAGCCTTAGATCCAAAAGATTATATGAAAGTACAATGGTACGGTAAGGAGCGCGAAATAACTGACATTGGAGACAAATATAAATACCTAGAAGAAACAATTTACGGTTCTAGTACTCAACCACTTTATGTTTTAATTGATACTGACGAAAAACTATTAACTCCTGTAAGAGGTTATGATCCTAGCATTTCAGAATATGTGAAATGGATGGATGTTGGTATTTCTAAATACAAAAAATAAACTTCATGCGTTTTGTGATTCAGCGGGTTTCCGAAGCATCAGTTACAATAGATAATGTCATACATTCAAAAATTGAAACTGGTTTTTTGGTATTAGTTGGTGTGGAGGAATCAGATACAAATGAAGATGCTGATTGGCTATGTAGCAAATTAGTTGGCATGCGAATTTTTTCTGATTCGGAAGATAAAATGAATCTTTCATTAGGAGATGTAAATGGAGATATTTTATTGGTATCCCAATTCACCCTATTTGCATCTACAAAAAAAGGAAATCGTCCATCGTTTATAAAATCTGCAAAACCAGAAATTGCTATTCCTTTATATGAATATTGCATTCAACAACTTTCTATATTACTAAGAAAACCAATTAAAACGGGAGTTTTCGGGGCAGATATGAAAATAGCACTAATTAATGATGGACCAGTTACCATTTTAATAGATAGTAAAAACAAAGAATAATCTAATTCATATTTAGTGTTAGTTGTTGAAGTAATTTTAAATTCATAAATTAGATAAACCTTAAATCTTAAAACATGAAAAAAACATTACTTTTTGCTTCAATTATACTTAGCAGTTTATCACACTTAAATGCTCAATGTACAATTACTCCTGGCTGTTCTCCTATAGCTACCGGTTACTGCACAACACCTGCGGATAACACAAACTTACCAAATGCTACTGCGTCTTCAAGTTACAACACTGTAATTCAAGTTAGTATTGCATCTTCTTTTGGCGGTGCAACAATTACTTCGGCTCAAATAGTTTCAATGACAGGTTTACCTGCAGGATTAAGTTATTCAGTTAATCCAGTTAGTGGTATCATTGCTGGTGGAGCTAATGGTTGTGTACTTTTAACAGGAACTCCAGGCGCTGCTACAGCAGGAAATTATACAGTAGTTGCAAATGTGGTAATCACAACAAACCTTGGACCTTTTCCTCCAGCTACAGTTTCGTGGTTTTTAACGGTTAACCCAGCATTATCAACAGGAATTCAATCAATTAATACAACAGCAAATTTTTATTTGGCTCCAAATCCAGCTTCTTCTGAATTAGTTATTTCTTCTGATTCTCATTTTGGAAAAATACAAGTTATTGATGCGTTAGGGAAAATTGTTTTATCGCATGACGCCAATTACGCAAGTCAAACTAGTATTAATGTAAGTTCATTAACTAAAGGGGTTTATTTTATACAAGCTAATGACGGTGAAAGAATTATTACTAAAAAATTCATCAAAGATTAATTAATAAAATTCTAATAAATAAAAAGCCCCTTGAACAATTGTACAAGGGGCTTTTTATTTCAATTATATTAGTAATTACTTTTTAATCTTCTGCTGCATCAAATTGCCACCAGCACTTTGGCCACGACCTACTGTTTTAGTTTTAAATACATCAAAACGATTTGCAGATTCTTTTATATTCCACGTATTGTTTTTCTCATCAATGTCAGCAGTTTCTCTGTATGGATCAATTTGTACAGATGCAACCTCTTTATTTTTAGAAAATGATTTTACTACATTTTTTTCGTTCTTACGCCATATATAAGCGTTAATTCTGTCAATTTCAGAAGAACCATCTTTGTAATTCCATTGTATAATTAATGGGCTCACACAACCACCTTTGTTTGCGAAAAACAATTCATACACAAATTTATCCTTAATATTCACAAAGGCAGAATCACTAACTGCTTCTAAATTTTGATAACGATTAATTGGTTTCTTTTCAACTGCTGTTTTAACTTCGGGTTTGTAATGGTAATAAAAATCACGCATCGTTGTATCTACATCTACCAAAAACTTGATACCCTCTTGTTTATTACGTATTCTCGAAATGTATTCTATTTCTTTTGCTTTAGGATAAATGCGCAT
>JAYVIS010000006.1:0-15359 GCA_043769975.1 Bacteroidota bacterium | reverse complement strand
AATGCTAAGTCATTATAAAGAATTGGCGCGTCCAGTTTCTGTTGTTGAAATAGTAAAATTCATGTATCAATCATATAAAGGTGGTGATGCAAAATTTTATAAAATGCCTAGCGCAACAGATTTAAAAAATTTAGCAGAATATGTAAAAGGTGAAAAAGAAAAAGAAAATCAACTTAAGGCGTTTGTTGATTCAACAAAACAATACACACGCATTAGTATACAAATGGCCGATTTAGGCTCAGTTAAAACCAGAGCTCTAGTAAAAGAACTGAGGCCTCGTATTGATAGTATTTTCAATTATAATGATGATGAGAAAAAATGGTTATCAGATGCAGACCGTTATGATATTAGACTTACAGGTAACAGTTTAATGTTTTTAAGAGGAAATGAATTTCTTGTAAATAATTTAGTTGAAAGCGTTGCGCTTGCAATTATTCTTATTGCAATATTCATGCTAACGCTATTTACATCCTTCCGTATGATTTTAATTTCTACTGTTCCTAGTTTAGTGGCATTACTTATAACCGCTGGATTAATGGGCTTTTTAGGAATACCATTAAAACCAAGTACCATTTTAGTATTTAGTATTGCCTTTGGCATTTCGTCAGATGGAACACTTTATTTTTTAACAAAATACAGGCATGAGATCAGAAAAAATAAATTATCAATTACTGATGCCGTGCGAATAACTATTAGCGAAACTGGTGTAAGTATGGTTTACACGGCTGTAGTTTTGTTCTTTGGATTTGGAATGTTTGTATTGTCTGGTTTTGGCGGAACTCAAGCTTTAGGTGTTTTAATTTCATTTACATTATTAGTAGCCTATTGTGCTAATTTGATTTTACTTCCTGCATTTTTATTATCCCTCGAAAAACGAATTACAAATAAACGTTTTGTGGAAAACGAGCCAATGATTGATGCTGAAGAACTTATTGAAAAAGAAGACGAAATTACCATTGATGATTTCTTAGATAAAGATGATAAGTTGGAAAAATAATATTTATTTTACTTTTCTTTTTGTTGTAGCAATTTTTGGTTTTTTTGGTTCTAAAGCTCAATCAGATAGTGTAATTTTTAAAGCTCAGAAAAAATACACCAGTGATTCAACAAAAATTTGTAGGCCGAAAAAAATTCGTCCGCAAATTGGCCTCGACAACAGAAATTCATTTTTAAGAACTTCTCCAGTTGACATTAAAGGATTTTTCGGAGGAATATTATTTAGAGAACACTACAAATTCTCTATTGGTTATTACCAAGTAGATGCGAATAGGTATAGTATTAAAACAATTATTGATAAACAAGTAAAAACACTCAGAGAATTAGATCTTTACTATACAACATTTAATTTCGAATATTTTCCTATTCATAAAAGATATATAAAAGTTGGTGTTCCAATCGATTTTGGTTATGGATTTTCGTCATTAAAAATATATAATGAAACTAAATCCACTTTAATTTATAGCTCAAGTGGCGATTTCGCACCTTTTAGCTTAGGGATCGACTTAATATTAAAACCAGTTAAATGGGTTGGTATTAAAGGTGAAATTGGTTATAGAAAAATATTACGACGTTCAGAAAAACGAATTGATTTTGATGGCTTTTATTACTCATACGGATTAGCTTTTGATATAAGGGAAATAATAAAAAGCGTACGATTATTTTATGCTAAAAAAACGTTTAAAAAAGCCATAAAATAAAAATAAAATCTTATTTTTATTTTTATTTTACAAAAACAAAAAATATGAAAGGAATAATTTTGGCGGGAGGTTCAGGAACACGATTGCATCCACTTACTTTAGCAATGAGTAAACAAATGATGCCTATTTATGATAAACCAATGATTTATTATCCTTTATCAGTTTTGATGATGGCTGGCATTAATGAAATTCTAATTATTTCTACCCCTCAAGATTTACCAAATTTTGAACGCCTATTGGAAACTGGCGAACAACTTGGTTGCAAATTTACTTATGCAGTTCAAGAAATTCCTAATGGATTGGCACAAGCTTTTGTTATTGGAGAAAAATTTATTGGTAATGATAAAGTTGCTTTAGTGTTAGGTGATAATATATTTTATGGTGTAGGCTTAGGCCGAATGCTGCAACAAATAAATAATCCTAATGGTGGAGTTGTTTTTGCATACCATGTTAGCGACCCTGAACGTTATGGTGTTGTAGATTTTGATGAAAATTATAATGTGCTTTCAATTGAAGAAAAACCTCTTGAACCAAAATCAAATTATGCAGTACCCGGTTTATATTTTTATGATAATTCAGTTGTTGAAATTGCAAAAAATTTAAAACCATCACCAAGAGGAGAATACGAAATTACTGACGTAAATAAAGAATATTTGAAACGCAAACAACTTAAAGTTTCTATTTTAGACAGAGGAACTGCTTGGTTAGATACAGGCACCTTCGCTTCTCTTATGCAAGCAGGACAATTTGTTCAAGTCATTGAAGAACGTCAAGGTTTAAAAATTGGATGCATCGAAGAAATTGCTTACAAAATGAAATTCATTACAAAGGAACAATTAATAAAAATTGCTACTCCATTAACTAAAAGTGGATATGGAACTTATTTATTAAAAATGGCGGAAGCAAAATAATTTAAAGTGCAGGACTATCACCAATTATTTCAAACCTTAAGTGTTGCAATTACTAAAGAACAACACCTATTAAGTTCAACTTCGCCTAATCAAATGTATGAGCCTATGGCTTATATCTTAGAATTAGGGGGCAAACGCGTTCGCCCATTATTAACCTTAGTTGGTTGTGATTTGTTTAATGTTAATCCTAATCATGCCATACAATCAGCCCTAGCAGTTGAATTATTTCATAATTTTTCTTTAATTCATGATGATATCTTAGACAAAGCGCCATTAAGACGGGGCAATATTACAGTTCATGAAAAATGGAATACTGATATCGCAATTTTAAGCGGTGATGGGATGATGGCGAAAGCATTTGATGAATTGTGTAAATCAAACCCAGTTCATATCCATGATTTACTCAAGTTATTTTCAAAAACTGCATTACAAGTTTGTGAAGGACAACAGTATGATATGAATTTTGAAACACAAGAAAATGTAAGTGTTGATGAATATATTAATATGATAACATTTAAAACTGCCGTTCTTTTAGGTTGCAGTTTGAAAATGGGTGCAATATGTGCCAATGCTAACATCGGAAATCAAAATCATATCTATGAGTTTGGTAAAAACATAGGAATAGCATTTCAACTTTTAGATGATGTATTAGATGTATATGCAACAGACGAAAAATTTGGCAAACAAGTGGGAGGAGATATTATTTCAAATAAAAAAACTTTTTTGTTATTAAAAGCATTTGAAATGGCTTCCATTGAACAAAAAAATCAATTACTTAAATTGCTTAGTTCAACAGATAATTCTGTAAAAGTAAAGCGAATTACAGCCATATATAATGATCTAAACATTAAACAAATTGCAACAAACGAAGCAAATAAATATACTACCATGGCGCTATCACATTTAGAAGAAATTGATGCTAATGATTCAAAAAAAGAATTATTAAAACAATTTGCGTTCCATTTACTTAATCGCGAAATTTAAATGATTAGTATTACAGAAGATTTAATTCCAACTTTTAAACATAAAACTTTAATTCAAATAAGATTTAAAGATATTGATCAATTAGGCCATGTAAATAATGCCAATCATCTAACCTATTTTGAAACTTCACGTGTCAAGTATTTTAAAGATGTTTTTAGAGGCGAAACAAATTGGAGGGAAACTGGGTTGATATTAGCTCATACAGAAATTACTTACAAAAAACCTATTTTTTTAGAAGATGAGATTAATTGCTTTACAAAAATTTCCAAAATTGGAAATAAAAGCTTTGACATCGAAAACATCCTTGTGAAAAATGAAAATGATCAGCTTTCGATTTGTGCTTACGGTAAAAGTGTTTTGGTTTGTTTAAATTATAATACAAAAGAAACTATCTCAATGCCAACTGATTGGGCAAAAAGTATTCAATTATTTGAGGAAAATTAACAGCAACAAAAACTGTAAAACTTAGTTATTTTTACTTATTTTTACTGTATTGTATTAATTATATGAAGACATTAGTAGAAAGATTTCCACAACAATTACAAGAAGCATTAGATATTGCAAATCAAGCAGTTCTAACAAAAAAAAGCAATGTAAATAATATTCTAATAACAGGACTCGGTGGTTCTGGGATCGGTGGAACAATATTATCTGAATTAATACAAACTGAATGTCCAATTCCAGTATTGGTTAATAAAGATTATTTTTTGCCAAAATATGTAAATTCAAATACATTGGTAATTATTTCATCTTATAGTGGAAATACGGAGGAAACTGTTTCTGCAATGCAACAGGCTATTACTAAAAAAGCACAAGTTGTTTGTATTACGAGTGGTGGAAAGGTAAAAGAATTAGCAGATCAAAACAATTTTGATACCATAATTATACCTGGTGGAAAACCACCAAGATCATGCATTGGGTATTCTCTTGTTCAACTTTTAAAAGTCATTCAATTTAATGGATTTGCGAAAACAGATTTGTTATCACAAGTATCATCTTCTATATTATTATTAAATAACGAAAACACTTCAATTAAAAATGAAGCAACACAAATTGCTAAATTGCTCGTTAATAAAATCGCAGTTATTTATTCTTTGGGTTCTTGTGAAGGTGTTGCCGTTAGGTTTAGACAACAACTAAATGAAAACAGCAAAATGCTTTGCTGGCATCATACTTTTCCTGAAATGAACCATAATGAACTAGTTGGCTGGACTGAAAAAAATGAAAATCTAGCAGTGGTTACTTTTAAAACAAGTTTTGATTATACTCGTACACAAAAACGTTACGAAATTTGCAAGACATTATTTGCAAAGTTTAGTTCTTCAGTAACCGATATTACTGCAAAAGGTAATAATAAACTTGAAGAGTATTTTTATTTAATTAATATTGGAGATTGGATCTCATGTTATATTGCTGATTTGAAAAACATTGACCCAATTGAGGTTGACGTAATTACAAATTTAAAAAACGAGTTAGCAAAAATCTAATTAAATTGAAACCTATTGTTTTATTTAAAGACCTCAACCTTATGGATTATAAGGAATGTTGGGATTATCAAGAAACACTATTCAATGAAACTGTAGCACTAAAAATTGCTAACCGTAATACAGAACCGCATTTACAAATCCCAACAAAAAATCATTTGTTATTTGTTGAACATCCTAACGTATACACCTTAGGCAAGAGTGGCGACGCTTCCCATTTATTAATAAATGAAACTCAGCTCGAAGAAAAAAAAGCAACTTATTACAAGATAAACCGAGGTGGAGATATTACATACCACGGACCTGGACAATTAGTTGGCTACCCAATTTTAGATTTAGATCATTTTTTTACTGACATTCATAAATACCTACGGCTATTAGAAGAAACCATCATTTTAACTTTAGATGAATACGGTATAAAAGCTGGCAGAAGCAAAGGAGAAACCGGTGTTTGGCTAGATGAAGATAATATTTTTAAAGCACGTAAAATATGTGCCATGGGCGTTCGTTGCAGTCGTTGGGTCACCATGCATGGGTGGGGATTTAATGTAAATTCTAATTTAGATTATTTTAAAAATATTATTCCTTGTGGTATTCAAGACAAAGCAGTTACTAGTCTAAATAAAGAATTAGGACACGATGTTGATTTAAGTGAAATAAAACTAAAATTAAAAAAACATTTTGCAACTTTATTTGAATGTGAATTAATTGACAACCCAGCCTAGCTTTTATATTAAAACATTTCTGCTTTTGTAACTAATATTATGATTTCGCTAACAGAAAATAATAAAACCATCCATTTAAAATTAGACATCTCTATTTTTAATTCTAGTAAAACACATTTTGATTTATTGAAATTACAAAAAGCTATAACATCACAATTAGCCCAGGTTTATAATGTCACAATTTCTGATTATAAACTATCCTTAACTTGTCATATTAAAACTATTACCAAAAAAACACATCTTTCTCCAAAAAATATTTTAATTCAAATTGTAGACTCACTATCTGGAAACAACCCAGCGGAAGCAGATTTTGGAGGATTGCGTATTAAATTGAATAAACTCATCGTAGCTGATATTATTAGTGGTAAAAATACCCGAACAATACCTCATGAAATTGGACATCTTCTTGGATGGAATCATCCACATGCTAATGCAACTTATCAAAGTGTCAATCAAAATGCAAACGAGTTAGAAAAGGAACTAACCGAAGATGAAAGAATACAAAATCTAATGAGTCAAACTTGGTATGCTCAAAAAGCAGATATTCCTTTAGATAAAGCTATGAAAATCACTACCCAACAACTTGAACTATTAAAGCAAAATTTTAAAAAAGGTTTATTGAATAAAAATTATCATTTAAATTACTTCTTGTTTTGGAAAAAATTAGTTGATTAATTCTTATTTAATTCTTCAGCCAAAAATTTACCCATGCTAAAACAAGCTTGTAATAAGTAGCCTCCAGTTGGCGCATCAAAATCAAGCATTTCTCCAAGGCAATAATGATTAGGTAATTTATTTAATTCAAATGTTGCCTTTATTTCATCCAAAGAAATTCCACCAACCGTTGAAATTGCCTCATCAATTGGAGCGAAATCTATTAATTCTAATGGAAATGATTTTATTAAGCTGCTTATTACCTGCACATTTAAATACTCATCTTTTGTTGTGATATTTTTTATTAGAGAAATTTGAGCTTCTGTTAATTTTATTTTTTTTGCTAAAATATCTTTGGTAGATAATTTTGGATTAGCTTCAAAACGTTTTGCTATTTCGGTTATACTTAAATCGGGTTTAAAGTCGATGTATAATTTTGCTAGTTTGTTTGTTATAAGCTGTGTGCGTATTTCAGGACTCAATGGATAAATACCACTCCCTTCGATTCCAAAATCAGTAATAACTGCTTCACCTTTTATGGTTTTTTTATTACAAGTAAATGAACAATTTTTTAAAGGTTTTCCTGAAACCAATTTCAAAATTGACTCGTCCCAATTTACTTTATAAGCACAATTTGAAGGATAAAATTTATTAATTTTTATTTTCTTTTCCGAAAAATAATCCCCCCAATCCCCTAAACTACCAGTAATTTTCCAACTAGCTCCTCCTAATGCAAAAACTGTTATGTCTGACTTTATTAACTGCTTTGTTCCGGCGTTATCAAAAACTAAATCATTGTTTTCAAATCCTAACCAAGTGTATTCTGTCTTTATCTTAACATCATTACCTGTTATTTTAGAAGTAATTGCATTTAAAACTTCAATAGGTTTAATACCTTTTTTTGGAAAAATACGGTTACTTGTTCCTACGAAAGTTTCAATGCCAATGCTTTCAAGCCAATTCACAAAATCAATATTTGAAAAACGATCTAATGCTGGTAAAATAAAACCTTTAGGCGTATAACGGCCTTGAAACTGTGCACTGTTTTCAGAATGCGTTAAATTTAAACCGCCATCACCTGCAACCAAAAATTTCCTTCCTAATGTTTTATTTTTTTCGTAAAGTGTAACATCATATTTACCTGTATCAATACTACAAGCAAACATTAATGCAGAAGCGCCACCGCCAATAATAGAAATTGTTTTTTTAGGAGTATTCAATCACCAATTTATTTCTCAGTAAAATATTTATAAAATAATGGGATTGTTTCAATGCCCTTGTAATAATTAAATAAACCATAATGCTCATTTGGAGAATGTAAACCATCACTATCCAAGCCAAAACCAAACAAAATACTATCTAAACCTAATTCCTTTTTAAATAAAGCTACAATTGGAATACTACCACCACTGCGCGTAGGAACTGGTTTTTTGCCATAGGTTTCTTCCATTGCTTTACTAGCAGCCAAATATCCTTTTGAATTCGTAGGCACTAAAACAGGCTCTCCGCCATGATGAGCTGTAACCTTTACTTTAACCGATTTTGGAGCAATGCTTTCAAAAAACTTAGTGAAAATTTCACTAATGTTATGCGAATTTTGATTTGGAACTAAGCGCATCGATATTTTTGCAAATGCCTTTGATGGCAAAACTGTTTTTGCGCCTTCGCCAGTATAACCTCCCCAAATACCATTAACGTCCAATGTTGGACGGATACCAGTTCGCTCATTAGTTGAATAGCCTTTTTCTCCTCTTTCCTCAGCAATAGCTAAATCTTTTTTAAAGTCTTCTAAATTAAAAGGAGCTTTTGCCATTTCTGCTCTGTCTTCATCATTATAATCTAAAACATCATTGTAAAAAGCTGGAATTGTAATATGATTATTTTCATCATGACAAGCCGCTATCATTTTACACAAAATATTGATCGGGTTTGCAACGGCCCCGCCATAAACACCGCTGTGTAAATCTCTGTTAGGGCCAGTTACTTCAACTTCCATATAAGCTAAGCCTCTTAATCCAGAATCAATGCTAGGTATATCATTAGCAATAATAGATGTATCAGAAATTAAAATTATATCGCCTTTTAGTCTTTCTTTATTTTCAATTATCCAAGGACCTAAATTTGTAGAACCAACTTCTTCTTCACCTTCAATCATAAATTTAACATTACAAGGCAATGAGTTTGTTTTCATCATCGTTTCAAATGCTTTCACATGCATGTACATTTGACCTTTATCATCACAACTTCCACGAGCAAAAATGGCACCTTCAGGGTGAACTTCTGTTTTTTTAATAACTGGTTCGAATGGTGGCGAATCCCATAAATTTAGTGGATCTGCGGGCTGAACATCATAATGTCCGTAAACCACAACTGTAGGTTTTGAAGGGTCAATTATTTTTTCACCATAAACAACAGGATATCCCTTTGTTTGGCAAATTTCAACTTTATCCGCACCAGCCTCTATTAGGCGTTGTTTTACTGCTTCGGCAGTTTTCTCCATGTCCGATTTATGCTCTGGCTTAGCACTTATAGAAGGTATTTTTAATAAATCTAATAATTCGTTTAAAAAACGATCCTTGTTAGAATCGATGTACGTTTTAATTTGAGAATGCTCCATATTTCACTTTTTTGAACGCTAATTTAGGATATTTATTTTAGCTTGCTTTTGAATGAGTAAAATTATTGACAAATTAGATTTAATAGGCTAAATTTGTTTAGAAAGCGTTTTTTAATGCTTATAAATAATTACAATGAAACACATAAAACACGTATTAATTATTTTTAGTTTTTTTATTGGACTTCAAACACAAGCCCAAATTACAACTTCAACATTAACTATTGCTCAATATGTAACTAACGTATTGTTAGGCCCTGGAGTTACAGCAAGTGGCATTACATATACTGGATTGCCAAAAATGATTGCAAGTTTTACTGCACCTGCAGTTACAAATTTAGGAATTCAAAAAGGGGTATATCTAACGTGTGGCTCAAACGGAACCATTGGTGGCGAGCTTGGTCCTGCTGGCCCTAGTTCAGGCTTTCAAAGTGTTGACCAAGCTCAACCAGGCGATGCGGCATTAACAGCCCTTGCTGGGATAACGACAAATGATGCTTCTGTTTTAGAATTTAATTTTATTCCTCAATCCGATACAGTAAGATTTAGATATGTTTTTGGTTCTGAAGAATATAACGATTACGTGAATTCCATTAATGATGCATTTGCTTTTATTTTAACTGGTGTTACAACTCCCTTAGCTGCAACCAATATTGCTCTAATACCAGGTACAACTACTCCAATTACAATTAATTCAGTGAATAATGGAAATTCTGGCGGTGTGTCTACTGGGCCATGCATGAATTGCGCTTATTACAGAGATAATATTGGCGGCTCCATAGATTGTGTATATGATGGTTTAACAACAGTACTAACAGCAAAACACAAAGTTATTTGTGGTGAAACTTATCATATCAAAATTGCAATTGCCGATGCTTCAGATAATATTTTTGATTCGGGCGTTTTTTTAGAGGCAGGTTCATTTAGCAGTATTCCTCCTATTTCAGTATCATCTTCAAATTCAAATGCTAGTTTTACGGATAGTGTAATGGTTGAAGATTGTAATACAAATTGTGTTTATTTTATTAGAAATTCCAATATCTCTCAAAAAGATTCGTTTAAACTCCAAGTGACTGGCAATGCTATTTTAAATTCAGATTATCAACAAGTGGGCAGCCCTGGCTTTACTTGGCCAATTCAACTTAATTATTCTATTGGGCAAGACACTATTAAAATATGTAATTTAAAAGCAATACAAGATAATATTGCTGAAGGAATTGATACGCTTATTTTTACTTTAACAACATATACATCATCAGTTTCAACTTGTGCACTTGCAAATACAATTAGATTCAAATTATATATTAAAGATTATACAGCAATATCCATAGGAGCAAAGGATACAATAATTTGCAATGGACTTTCGGCTATTCTGAACGCTAATCCTAGTTTTGGAGTTCCTGCTTATACATATACTTGGACTAGCCCAACAACAAATGCATCAAGTATTAATACAGGGCTTGTTACAACTCCTAAATCTTATACTATTTCCGTCAATGATATTTGTAATAAAATAGTCAGCAAGGTTATTACCGTTACACCGTCTACTTTACCAGTGATAAACGCTGATTTAATAAACAAATTTTGTTTGGATTCAATTAAAAAAATTCAACTTTCAATAACTGGAGGTAAACCTGGTTTTTATATTAATTGGGGAATTCCACCTTATGGTATCATACCATTTGACACAATAAATACAACTTATTATTTTTCGCAAACCTTGTCTCCAAGCAGTGGAACATATTCAATTGTTGTTAAAGATCAGTGTAACAATAAAGACACTATTAGTATTGAAATAACAACCATTGATTGCAATATACTTGCACCTAACGTAGTTACTGCAAATGGAGATAATGTGAATGATTATTTTAAAATTAATGGATTACTCAATTTTCCAGGGTCGACATTAATAGTGTTTAATCGTTGGGGAAATAAAATTTATAGTAGCGACGATTACAAAAATGATTGGAAGCCTAATGTAAATGCTGGCACCTATTTTTATTTATTGAATGTTTCGGATGGCAGAAAATTAAATGGATTTTTTCAGGTATTTAAAGATTAATTAGTATTAATATTTTAAAAACATATTATATTTTAATTCTCCTATTTTTAGTTAAAATAGGACTTGCTACACATATAGTTGGCGGTGAAATTTACTATGATAATTTAGGTGGTAATAATTACAAAATTCACATGAAGGTTTATCGTGATTGTATTGGCGGAATTCCACCTTTTGATAATCCTGCATTCTTTACCGTATTTGATGCTTCAGGAAACGTTATTACTACTTTAAATGTTTCATTAACGAGTAGTTTAACTGTACCACCAAGTAATAATAGTCCATGTGCACCAACTGTAGCGGGTTTAGCATGTGTTGAGGAAGGATATTATGAAACCATTCTAAATTTGCCTCCAAAAACCGGTGGTTATTATATCGTTTATCAAAGATGCTGTAGAAATGGAACGATTTTAAATTTAATATCACCAGGATCTGTAGGCTCAACTTATTGGGAACATATTCCTGGACCAGAAGTTGTTGCGGTAAATAGTAGTCCTCGTTTTAATAAAAGACCTCCAATATATATTTGCGCAAATATTCCAATTGCATTTGATCATTCAGCTACCGATCCTGATGGAGATTCACTGGTGTATTCTTTATGTACTCCATTTGATGGTTTATCATCTGCATGTCCAATTATTCCCTCTGGCGGAGCTTGCCCAACGGTTAATACTCCACCACCATATACATCAGTTCCTTTTATTGCACCATTTTCTTCTAGCTATCCTTTATCTTCTAGTCCAGCAATAAATATTAATCCTGTTACAGGTTTTTTAGATGGTGTCCCTAATTTATTAGGACAATGGGTTGTTGGTGTGTGTGTGAGTGAATACCGAGCTGGTGTTTTAATTGGAACACACCATAGAGATTTTCAATTTAATGTCATTAGTTGCCCGGCAGTAGTTGTTGCAGATATTGTTTCGCAAACAACAGTAGGACCAGGTGGAGGTGGGTTTTGCAATGGTTTTACAATAACCTATTCAAATAATAGTTTTAATGGAACAACGTATTTGTGGGATTTCGGTGATCCTTTAGTAACTACTGATACCTCAACTGCATATAATCCTACCTATACATTTAATACGCCAGGAACCTATACCGTAACCTTAATTGCAAATCCTGGTTCAGCTTGTTCCGATACAACATATGAAGTTTTTATTATTAAACCGTTGCTTAAACCAGATTTTCTTGAACCAACTGGCCAATGTTTAAATGGTAATAGTTTCAACTTTGTTGGAGCGGGGTTATTTCAAGGGACAGGAACCTTTACTTGGAATTTTGGTCCAAACGCAACACCATCAGCTGCATCAACTGTAAGTGTAAATAATGTCGTTTTTAATGCCCCCGGCACATATACCATTAGTTTTACAGTTTCAGAAAATGGTTGTATTGCAACGGTCACAAAAACGATTGAAGTTTATATAGATCCATTAGCAGGAATTGGGCCTTTTAATGGTTCGGGCTGCGATCCATTTACAATTACATTCCTTAATACGAGTACGGCTTCTTCAACAATGTATTACACTTGGTTATTTAGTGATGGCACAACTTCAAATGAACAAAATCCAACACATACATTTTCTCCACCTGGTATTTATAGCGCCTCATTAACTTTAATTACTACAGAAAAATGTATTGATACAAGTATGGTTTCAGCGGTAAATAGTATAACTGTAAATCCTTCACCAATAGCCGGATTTACAGCCACACCTACACTAACAACTATTTTTGACCCAGATATAAGTTTCTTTAACACTGCTACTTCACCTAATATTGTATCGTGGAATTATAATTTTGATGATGGTACAGGTTCAAACTTATTAAATCCTATTCACACGTACTCAACTTGGGGTGATTATACAGTCAAACAAACAGTCATAAATATTTTTGGATGTCCAAATACCGCCGAATTATTAATTAAAGTTTTACCTGAATTTAGATTTTGGATTCCCAACGCCTTTACTCCAGGTAATGGTGATGATATGAATGATGTTTTTAAACCAAAAGTAATTGGTGTGGTTGATTATACGTTTATGATATTTAACCGTTGGGGGGAATTAATTTATAAAACAAATGACACTGAAGCTGGATGGAACGGCACTTTTAAAAGTAAGCCAAGCCCACTTGACGTTTATGTTTGGAAATGCACATTCAAAAATCTAGTTTCCAAAGAATTTGAATCACACGTTGGCCATGTAACAATTGTTCGATAATCAATTAAAAAACGGTTGTTCATAATACCAATTATCATCTAAAATAGATTACATAAAAATACTTTCTTTTGTATTAATGAATTCAATTTTCACTAAAATCAGAGACAAGCATGCTTTATGGTATAAAGGCATCGTATTTTTATGTTCCGTCATAATTTGTTCTTTACTACTTCCAACTAATCAAAATAAGTCTTTCCAATTTATGAAAATTGGTGATGTTTGGAAAAATGAAAATCTATTATCTGAAATTGATTTTCTAATTCAAAAATCAAATGCAGAAATAGACATAGAAAATTCATCTAGGACAAAAGACAATTTATATTACAATAGAACTGACATCAATACTTCTGATTTATTAGATAAATTTGAATTAGATGAAAAAATTAAAGATGTTCTTACATTTAAGTTAGACAGCATTTATAACATCGGTTGCTACGATAAGAGTACAAAAAACCTAGCTAATTCTGATTCTGTTTATTTAGTGAATTCTAATGAAGCAAAATATGTATCCACAACTAATTTAATTAATAAAGAAGAGCTACCTCAATTAATATACAACAGCCTTCTAACTAAAACACAATTAGAAGAAATTACAATTGTACTGCCTTCAAATTTAGTTTTTAATGAAGAACTTAGCAATGAGCAAAATTCAGCAAAAAACGAACAAGCATTTATTTATAAAAATAAAATAAACAAAGATGATGTGCTAATTCATAAGAATGAGGTTATTACCGAAGAACAATATTTAATTTTACAAAACTATAAGAGAGAGCTAGAAATGCATTCAGATAATAGCTTTTCTATTCCAAATTTCATTGGAAAATTAATGATTTGCACACTTATCTTAGGAATCATGATGTTGTTTTTAGCATTCTTCAGAAAAACTATTTTCAGTTTAAATACACACGTAACTTTTATTTTCTTAATAATCGTTCTTATTGTGTTATCATTTAGTATCGTATCCAAGTATAATCAAAATTATACGTTTGCAATTCCTTTATGTTTGGTACCAATCTTAATTCGTGTATTTTTTGATAGTCGGACTGCACTTTTTAACTTTCTAAATATTGTATTACTATGTTCATTTTTCACTACCGATAAATTTGAATTCGTATTTATTCAATTAATTGCTGGAATTGGAACAATATTTAGTGTAGCAGATATGGGCAAGCGTTCTAAATTATTAATATCGGCATTATTAACATTAGTGTTTTATGTTTTAGCTTTTGTTGCCTATCATTTAGTAAATCATTCTGCTCAAAATATCGAACAGATAGAAAATTATATACCTTTTTTAATAAGTAGTATGGGCGTTCTATTTGCATTTCCACTAATTTATTTATTTGAAAAATTATTTGGTTTTGTTTCAGATTTCACTTTATTAGAATTATGCGATTTAAACAACCCGTTATTAAGACAGCTATCTCAAAAAATTCCCGGTACTTTTCAGCATTCCTTGCAAGTTGCAAATCTTGCGGAAGAAGCCTGTTATAAAATTGGCGGAAATGCTTTATTAGTAAGAACTGGCGCAATGTATCATGATATTGGGAAAATATTAAATCCAAGATTTTTTACTGAAAATCAGGTTGGAGAAGTGAGCCCTCATCAAGATATAAGTTCTGAAGAAAGTGCTAAAATAATTATTAATCATGTTGTTGGAGGTGTAGAAAAAGCAAAAGAATATAAAATACCGGAAGCAATTATTGATTTTATAAGAACACATCATGGCACTACTACTACCCGCTTCTTTTTACATAATTATAAAAAAGAACATGAAGGCGAATTAATAAATGAAGATTTGTTTCGTTATCCGGGTCCGATTCCGTTTAGTAAAGAGACCGCCGTATTAATGATGGCAGATAGCGTGGAGGCATCATCACGAAGTTTAAAAAAATATGATGCTATTGCAATTGATGATTTAGTTGATCGAATTATAAATCACCAAATTTCTGAAAATCAATTTATAAATGCTGATATCACGTTTAGAGATATTAATCAAATTAAAAAAATATTTAAAA
>JAYVIS010000005.1:0-2313 GCA_043769975.1 Bacteroidota bacterium | reverse complement strand
AGAATCAATTGAAAAAAGGGTCGCCAACCTGAAAGCCCCTTGAGTTATAAATCCATTGATAATTGAAACACCTTCAGTTATCGAATAATTTTTAACAATATCTTTAGTTATGTACCTATATGTAATGCTTAATTTATCTTCCTGTTTTATTTGTATTCTTTTTGCGTAGCAGTTTTTTAAACCTTCTGTTGTTCCTTTGTAATTGGCTAAGGACAACTTTACAAATGTGTTTTCGATTAATGCTTTGTTTAGAAGGGCAATATATTGTTCTTGATGAGTCATTTCGATTTATTTTAGACTCCTAAGATACATTAATCATGACAAATAATACTTGTTGATTTGTTGAGAATAATTTAATTATGAATATAGTGCTTAATAGAAATAGTTTGTATATTCGTTTATACTCAAATGAATAAATTATTTTTTATATTTCTTTTTTTAGTTTCTATTTGCCAAGCTCAGCAATCTGAGTTTGATAAATATGGTCCATTTGGATCTAAGGTTTATACCGACTTAAAATTAGCTTTGGATGTTACAAAAAATGTTTACAAAATGGATTTGAGCTATCAAAAACTCGACCCTAAACTCTATGCGAAAATTGGAAAGTTAAAAGATTTGCAAGCACTTAAATTAAGTGGAAACGAAATCAAAACGTTTCCTGATGGTTTTTTTGAAATGTCAAATTTGCTTTATTTTGCAAGTTATAATAATGAGTTTTCTGTTTTCCCATCGGATATGAAGAAACTTCAAAATTTAAATTACCTGGAATTTTTTGGGGCAAAATTTGATAGTATTCCATGTGATATTGCTTATTTAAGTAAGTTGAAAACATTAAAAATCTCTTCTACAAATGATACGTTAAAACTACCAACGACTTTAAAATATTTAAAATTACTAAAAGATGTATCTATTGAAAACTGTGTGTTAGATAGCTTTCCAAAAGAAGTATTTAAAATACCTAATCTTACTTTTTTGAGTTTAATAAATGTAAATGCCTTTTATATTACGAAGCATTTTGAAAGATTAAAAAATTTGGAAGTTTTAATTTTGGATGGTAATCAATTACAGTCTCTTCCTTACGAAATTTATAAGGCTAATAAATTGAGGTTACTTTCTGTTAAAGGAAATCATTTATCAAAATTGCCTGATTCTATCTCTCAACTCGAAAGCCTTACTCTGCTTGACGTTAGAGGTAATGGCTTTTCAAAAGAATATATAGATGAGTTAAAAGCTCTTTTGCCAGGTTGCGAAATAAGATTCTAAATATTAAGCTTTAAATTTTTCTAAAAATCCTTTCATAAACCATTCTGGTGGTGTAGTGGGTTTGTTTTTTAATTTATCAATAAAAACTAAAGTGACAGAACCGGTATTGAGTAATTCATTTTTTTGGTTATAACATTCATAATCAAAAGTAATTCTAACAGAAGGTAATTTATTAACGGTTGTCACAATTCGTATTTCATCATCATATAAAGCAGGTTTTTTATAATTAATAGTTAAGTTAATTACAGGCATTAAAACGCCACTTTCTTCCATTTCTTTATAACTAAAACCAAGGCTACGCATGGCTTCTACGCGTCCAACTTCATAATATTGAGCATAATTTCCATAATAAACAAAACCCATTTGGTCGGTTTCGGCATAACGTACTCTTAACGTTGTTTCTGTTTTAATCATACAAATATTATATTATATTTAAAGCGTCTAATTTAGTTTATCAATCATGAATTTCCCTATAAAGTTTTTATTTTTTTTAGTACTTATCAGTTTATTTGCCTGTAGTAAAAAAAGAACCGTTGCTAACATTACTGAATCTCATTTTATTGTTAATTCAAATGTTGTTGATAGTTCGATTTATAAGGCTATAAATCCTTATAAAAAAGTGCATGACGAGCAAATGTATATTGTGCTCGCAAAAAGTGAAGATGCGCTCATAAAAGCTGATGTTGAAAGTACCTTAGGAAACTTTTTTTGTGATGCTGTAATGTTTGAAACTAAAAAAATATTAGGAAAAGATTCTACTATGCTCAATGCGGCGGTTTTTAATAAAGGAGGTTTGCGCAACTCTTTACCTAAAGGAAATATTACAGTTGGTAATATTTTTGAATTAATGCCATTTGATAACGAAGTTGTTTTATTAAAATTAAGTGGTGCACAATTCAAAGATATGCTAGATAAAATCTGCGAAAAAGGTGGTATTCCTGTTGGTGGAATCAGAATGGTAATGAAAGGGAATAAACCGTTTGATGTATTTGTTAATGGTAAAGCGTTTGATGAAACAAAAGACTATTGGGTAGTTACTTCTGATTATCT
>JAYVIS010000004.1:0-2677 GCA_043769975.1 Bacteroidota bacterium | reverse complement strand
TCAAAACTAGAGCCTTTAAAGACACTATCATTTTGTATAACTTCATTATCGATGGTAATTGATTCTATGTTTAATTTATTTGTTGAATTATTAGTTATTTTAAAATGATAAAATACTGGTGGTGGCTCATATATACAACTGATTAATGCTAATGATATAATTAAAATGGAAATTGAATATTTTATCAATGGTTTATTTTTCTTTGGCATATTTTTAATGTTTTAATTATCCCAGTAAATTTTATATCCTTTATTTCTATTCCTAACTTCTTTATAAATATTTTTTGTTACACCAAACGACAACAAAGATGGTGCAGAATTATTCGTTTTGACTGGCCACCCTAAATTATTCATAATAAAACTCAAAGCCTATTTTTATAAAATTTGTATGTTCTTTACAATATATACTTGTTGTATCACTGCAAAATTTATACTTCCAATTAATCCTATCATCAGTTATACCATAAAATAAAAGAAATTTTCTGTATGACCGATAAAATAATGGTAAATCAGCTTTTGTAGTTTTTAAAGTATCCTGCGAGTATGCAGAATATTCATAATATTTAACTTTAACTTTTGGATTACGCTGCATGAAAGAAATCAAATTATATAAAAAATATTTTTTTATATCCGGTGTTATCATTGGATTAACAAATCCATTACTAGTTCTAAACATAACTAAGGTATCATTTTCTATTATTTGGTTTAATGGAAATGTTTTATGATAACTTTCGGTTAAATTTTTATTAATGATTTCGCAACTGCATTGTGTAGTATCTGTTATAGGTATCAATTCTAAATCATCTATCCAATAACAGGTTGTGCCTACAACACGAGGGTTATTTAAACCACCTATTGTTAAGTACTGTTCGTCGCCATTTAAATTTAAAACATAACATTGTTGACGCCAAGGAATGTTTTCATCAGTATTTATGTTAGAATCTAATAGACTTACCTGTATTTTATTTAATGGAATTGTTAGTTTTTGCTTATAATATTCTTTTAAATTCGTTTTACTAAAACAAAACTCTAAAGGTAAATGTTCATTAAACGACCAATCCTTTAAATATTTAAATTTAAATTTAAAACAATATTTACCTTTTTTTAATGGTTTTGTTAAATATTGCTGAATACTTGTTTTTGGATATAAACCGCTAATAATAAGCTCTATAAAACCTAAGTTATTTTCTAGTAATTGCTCGCCATTTGTATAATATTTGGCACGTATCAAAATATCTTTATCGCGAGATGACATATAATATGTTGAGCCATATAACGAGTTGAATTGAGTTTGTAGGTAATGTTTTTTGTAATTAATATAGGTAGGTAAATACCAACTTGTAACATCAGATAAATTACCAGGCAATAATTTATGTTGTTTTGAAGTGTCTTTACGCATTTTTACATCACTAAACGAAGGGTTAGTAATTAAATTTTGGGATAAGCATTTACTTATCCCAAAACCTTTTAACAAGATTATTAATAATATACATTTACGTAGCATTTATTTAATCCTTTTTCTTAACCATCAATAATCCAATAATTGTTACTCCTGCATTTATAATGATTAATTCATTTCCTATTTGGTAACTGCAAAATGGTTTCACTATATAATTGGCAATGGTGTAAGTTAAAATGGGTGCAATGACACAGATAATTGGAACCAGTTTATCTTTCAAATTTAGTTTTGTAAATAATCCTATCGTAAATAATCCTAATAGCGGGCCATACGTATAACCAGCTAACATTAAAATAGTATCGATAATGGCACGCTGATTTAAAATATCAAACACAATAATGACTAACCACATGATTACAGCAAAACCTATATGAATAAGGGTTCTGCGTTTCGATTTTTCTTTTGCTGATAAAACAGTGTTCTTATCATACTCTAACATATCAATATAGGTTGAAGTAGTTAATGTTGTTAAAACACTATCCGCACTGCTAAATGTAGCCGCTGTTAACCCAATTATAAATATTAAGCCTGCAAACATTCCTAAATTACCCAAGGCTAAATTTGGAAATACTTTGTCGGATATGATTTGTCCAGTTTCCAAATTTGTTGGAATATCAATAGCTGCAAATGCATAATATTGATATAATAAAACACCTAATGATAAAAAGAAAATATTGACAACAACCATCACAATACTAAACCAAAAAATATTTTTTTGAGCTTCGCCTAATGATTTGCAACTTAAGTTTTTCTGCATCATGTTTTGATCTAAGCCTGTCATAGCAACAGCAATAAAAATTCCCCCAATAAATTCCTTGAAAAAGAAATTGGATTTATGCCAATCCCAAAAAAATGTTTCGGATAAATCGGATTGGTAAATATTCGTGATGGATTGAGTAAAACTGATGTCCATTTTGCTAATGATAACGCCAATAGAAAGAACAACGCCCAGCACTAAAAACAGGGATTGAAAGGTATCAGTCCAAACCAAGGTTTTAATACCACCTTTATAGGTGTATGCTAGCATTAATACTAAAATAACAGAAACACTCAACCAAAAAGGAACATGAACGCTTTGAATTCTGTCGAACACAAAAAATTGGATAATACCTGCTGCTAAATATAAACGACCAGATGCACCAAGTATCCGTGATAAAATAAAAAAGAAAGCCCCCGTTTTTTGAGTATGTTTTCCAAAACGATCTTGTAAATAGGTGTA
>JAYVIS010000003.1:0-2775 GCA_043769975.1 Bacteroidota bacterium | reverse complement strand
CGCCGCAGACAAAGCAGCAGCAGCCGATAAAGCAGCCGCAGATAAAGCAGCAGCCGACAAAGCCGCGGCAGATAAAGCAGCAGCAGATAAGGCAGCAGCAGACAAAGCCGCAGCAGACAAAGCTGCAGCCGACAAAGCCGCAGCAGATAAAGCAGCCTCAGCTGATAAGGTAGCAGCAGACAAAGCCGCAGCAGCAAAGTTAGCTGCAGATAAAGCAAAAGCCGAACATACAATTGCTCCTACGTTGGGCGTTGATAAATATAAAGAAGCGATAAGCAAAGCTGATGGATATTTTAAAACTAAACGTTACCAAGAAGCAAAAAAATCCTACGAGGAGGCTTTAATTGAAAAAGCAAATGATGCTTATTCTAAAAATAAATTAATAGAAATTGAAAAGCTTTTAAATTCAGATTCAGCAAATGTCAATTTAGTCGATGAAAAAATGAAAGCGTTAATGGCTAAATACCCTTTAGGTGTTACTGAAGAAACAATTAGCGGTACTGGTGTTGTTATAATTCAGCGTGTAGTAGTTAAAGAAACAATGGCATATGTATACCAAAAGAAAATATTTAGTTGGGGGGGAACAACTTTTTTACGTGATTCTAGCCCAATTACTGAATCTATTTTTGAACAAGAAACAAAACCTTAATTACGTTTATGCCTGATATTTTTGATGAAGCCATTTGTTGTGTTTGCAACAATTCAGACCCTAAAGAATTTAAAGTAAAATACCAAAAAGAGAATTACTCAGTTTGCGAATGTAATAAATGTTCTTTTGTTTTTATCCCACCATATTTTCGTAAACAAATTTCTTACGAAAACTATAAAGATGAAAATGTTGCAATTGCGGTTAGAAATGGAAATAATTTTGTAAAAATTGAACGCCATAAATTAAGATATAACTTAATTAAAAAGTACAAACCAAATGGTTCGTTATTTGATTTAGGTGCAGGTTGGGGTCATTTTATGTTAACGGGCCAACAATTGGGATATGACGTTTATGGAATTGAAATTTCGGAACAACCTTATCTGTATTCAAAAAATGATTTAAAATTGCCTGTTGATCATATCGATTTTTTTGAAATGAAAGAAGATAAAACATTCGATATAATTACGATGTGGGATGTTTTAGAACATATTGATAAAGCAGATCCGTTTATTGAAAAATGCGCTCGAATTAATTCGAAAAATGGTTATATCGTCATTCAAGTTCCTCAAATTGATTCATATTTCGCGAAAAAATACAAGGATGAATGGAAAATGATGAGCCTTGATCATGTTAATTATTTTGGTAAAAAAACAATCACTCAATTATTAAATAAACATGGATATGAGGTAGAATGTATAAAATCTTCATTCGAAATAAAACTGTTTATTATGTATACAGTGTTACCTTTTATTAAAAAATTTAAAGGAACTAAAACTGAAGTTAAAACTGAAATTAAATCATCCGAAAGACAGCAATACTTTAATACGTTTACTCAAAAACCAATGTGGAAATTAAAATTGTATATGAAAATTCATAACATCATTTACAATACGCTTTCTGCTTTAAACATTGGAGAAGAGATGATTGTGATTGCAAAGAAAAAATAAAATTATTTGATACATTGATATAAGATTTCGTCTTCAAATTCGGTAGATGATATTTTATTCCAATGTTTTTTTATTCCAATTTCTGTAAACCCACATTTTTTAAATAGTAATTGACTGCTCGTATTTTCAGAACCAATGTTACAATATAATTGATTTACTAATAAGGTTTTAAAAGCATATTCTTTAACTAATTCAACAGATTCGAAAGCATATCCGTTTTTTCGATAATTTTCAAAAATTAAAACTCCAATGCCAACACGTTGATGTAAAGGCTCAAAGTCAAATAAATCAATAGTCCCGATTGGTTCATTGCTTTCGTTCAAACAAATCATTAATCGTAATTGTTTGGTAGTGTAAATGTCCTGGTATGCACTTTCTAAATATTGCGATAAAATATCTTTACTAAATGGTGTAAGTGTATTACTTATTTTCCAAACAGATCTGTCGTTTTCAATAGCATATAGTATTTCAATATCTGCTTTTTCTAAAGCTCTTAAATAAATATGTTCTGATTTAATAAACATTTATTTTTTATAAAAATGAGTTTGTTCTTTTAAAATAACATCTTGCAATTCTGAATAAGTGTATAATGGAAAATAAAATTTTTTCGAATTAATTTGATTTTCAATATTTAAACTTAATACGTTATCAATGTAATCATTTTGTTTTAATCGTTCAACTAATTCATAAAGTAATTCCTTTTCAATTAGCTGAACTGCATAAAATTCGGTTAAAAATAATTTGACTGGGCTTAAACAACTTGCCTCGTTTGGTTTTACCTGAGTAAATTGTTTAATTAATAATTGATAGATTTCTTTTTGATAATCTAAACTAAAAACTGGATGTTTTTTTAACTTTATAAATATTGTTTCTATTTTTTTTTGCTGAATGGTTTTTAATAAAACACGGAAATCAACATCCAATTCATGTCCTTTTATTGTAAGTGAATTGTAACTTCCATTTATTAAAATGCCTATATGTGGAGGTATGCGAGAAGAATGCAAAATAACTATCCACGAATGAATGGATAAGTCTTCAATAGAAGCATTATCTGATAAAGAAATAGAATATGAGTTTTGATTTTCCAAAGGATTCAAATATAAGGGTAAATAGAATGAGATGAAAATTCGATGTGTGCATTGAAAAAAATTAAATCCCAGATAATATCATTTCTTTAAT
>JAYVIS010000002.1:0-4499 GCA_043769975.1 Bacteroidota bacterium | reverse complement strand
ACAAAAACACAGCAATATTATACTATAAGTTATAGTGTTTTTGTTTTACTATGGTAATTACTGCAAAACTAACTCCTTATAAACAAGCACGTGTGTTGTTTGTGAGTATAAAAAGTTTTTTTGCTAGTAGTGCAGTAATTGCTATAAAATGAATCGTTTTTTGTAACTTTGTATATATGATAAAGTATTCTTTTTATATCATCATTATAGTTATGCTTTTTTCCTTATGTAAGAAAAAAGGAAAAAACAATGAAAATTCTTGTAATGGAAATACTCGTCGTGAAGTGAAAATTTGCACAGATGACTTAGCCAACTTAATTGATACATCTCGAATAAATTCGAGCATTAAAGAATTAGGAGAACTAACAGTGCCGGATAAGGTAAAATCAGAAACCCCTCGATTAGGCTTAGAGTTAAAAACATATATTATTACTGCTAAAGTCGATAAATTAAAAAAAGAACGTGATGGTGATTATCATTTACGAATGGTTGATGAGGAAGGAAATTATTTAATTTGTGAGTCTGCTAACCCTGGTTGCGAATATGCATCCCAATCTCGGTTTTTAACTCAAATAAAAGAAGTTCGTGCGTTTATAGAAGATAATCATTTAGAAGGAAAAACAATTACAATAACAGGCGTTGCATTTGTTGATATTGATCACGGATATAAAAGAAAACAAGCAAAAAATAATATAGAATTTCATCCTATATTGAAAATTTCATTTTAATAGCCATTTATCATAAAGTTTATGCTTCAAATTCATTGGTAACAGTGTCTTAAATGTTGTTTTTATGTGTTTTTCGCATCTCTGCTTAATAAAAAAATGTAACCAACAAAATCTATTTATAGTTATTTTTCATTATTTTTTATAATCCTCTTAAATCCTTTAATATAAAGGAATAAGAAGGTTTTTAACTTTTTATGTTAATAGCAGAATGTTAAAAAATGCTTCGTAATGTTAATTTCATTTTTAAAAAATGCAATCATTTTTCGTGATGTTTGTAGAACGAATATTAAAAAACAGCTCTGAGCAATTTTGTAAAGAGAACTATATATAAAGATTATAACTATGAACGAACCAATTCTTGCAGAAAACAAAGACCGCTTTGTGATTTTTCCAATAAAACACAACGACATTTGGGAATTCTATAAAAAATCTGAAGCCAGTATTTGGACTGCAGAAGAAATAGATTTATCGTCAGATATTGCAGATTGGGATAATAAGTTAAATGATAACGAACGTCATTTTATAAAACACGTCTTAGCATTTTTTGCTGCAAGTGATGGAATCGTAAATGAAAATTTAGCGATTAACTTCTTAAATGAAGTTCAATATCCAGAAGCTCGTTTCTTTTATGGTTTCCAAATAATGATGGAGAATATCCATTCTGAAACTTATTCTTTATTAATCGATACATATATTAAAGATATCGCAGAAAAAGATAAGTTATTACATGCCGTTGAAACGGTTCCTTGCGTTGGCAAAAAAGCTGATTGGGCATTAACGTGGATTCAAAATGGATCTTTTGCTGAGCGCTTAATTGCATTTGCTGCTGTTGAAGGAATTTTCTTTTCTGGTTCATTTTGCTCAATTTTTTGGTTGAAAAAACGTGGCTTAATGCCAGGATTAACTTTCAGTAACGAATTAATTTCTCGTGATGAAGGCTTGCACTGTGATTTTGCATGTATGTTATACGCTGATCATGTTCAAAATAAATTACCAAAAGAACAAGTAACTAAAATTATTACTGATGCAGTAGTGATTGAAAAAGAATTTGTTTCGGATGCGATACCAGTTCGTTTAATTGGTATGAATGCTGATTTAATGTGTCAATACATTGAGTTTTGTGCTGACCGTTTATTATTGGCATTAGGTTGCGATAAATTTTATAATGCAACTAATCCTTTCGATTTCATGGAAATGATTTCGTTGCAAGGAAAAACAAATTTCTTCGAAAAACGCGTTGCTGAATATCAAAAATCAGGCGTTATGAATAATAAAGAAGAAAATAACGTATTTAATCTGGATGAGGATTTTTAGATAAAAAACTCGTCGGTTAATTTTCCCAGTTCGTATTTGATTGATAATCATTTAACAAGGTGCAAATCTTGTACGGGAATACTAGCCTCCAGAAAAACGTTCATTAAATGTTAAATTTTTGTTGAATCGCTTGAAGGCTTGCAAACAAAGAAAAGAATTAATTAACCGTCACTTTGTTAATATCATAGTGTGACAAACAAAAAAAAAGAAGATTATAGTTATAACTTGTTGTAACGAAACCGATACTCAAAAACTAAAGTAAAACCACTAAAAAAACTAAAGGCAATGTTTGTAATAAAAAGAGATGGCACTCAAGAGTCTGTGAAATTTGATAAAATCACAGCGCGCGTTCAAAAACTTAGCTATGGCTTAGATCCAGCGTTTGTAGACCCAATCCAAGTAGCTAAAAAAGTGATTGATGGTGTTTATGATGGCGTAAGTACTGTTGATTTAGATAATTTGGCTGCAGAAACTGCTGCTTCATTAACTACAAAACATCCTGATTATGCTCAGTTAGCTTCGCGTATTGCGGTAAGTAACTTACATAAAAACACAATCAAATCATTCTCAAAAACTATTGAGATTTTATATAATTATGTTGATCCAAAAACAAATCAAAAAGCTTCTTTAATTGCCGAAGACGTTTATGAAATTGTGATGAAAAATGCACAATTATTAGATTCATCTATTATATATGATAGAGATTTTGGTTACGATTATTTTGGTTTTAAAACATTAGAACGTTCTTACTTATTAAGAACTCATGGTAAAGTAACTGAACGCCCTCAACACATGTTAATGCGTGTATCAATTGGTATACACAAAGAAGATATTACTGCTGCCATTGAAACATATAATTTAATGAGTGAGCGTTGGTTTACACACGCCACACCAACTTTATTTAATGCAGGTACTCCAAAACCACAAATGAGCTCTTGCTTTTTATTACAAGCAAAAGATGATAGTATTGACGGAATCTATGACACATTAAAACAATGTGCTCGTATTTCTCAATCTGCAGGTGGTATTGGTTTAGCAATTCATAAAGTACGTGCAACAGGTTCTTATATTAAAGGAACTAATGGTACATCAAATGGTATTTTACCAATGCTTAAAGTATTTAACGAAACAGCTCGTTACGTTGATCAAGGTGGAGGAAAACGTAAAGGTTCTATTGCTATTTATTTAGAGCCTTGGCATGCTGATATCATTCAGTTTTTAGATATTCGTAAAAATCATGGTAAAGAAGAAATGCGTGCACGTGATTTATTTACTGCATTATGGATTCCTGATTTGTTTATGAAACGTGTTGAGGCAGAAGGAATGTGGAGTTTAATGTGCCCTAACGAATGCCCTGGTTTATACTTATGCCATGGTGAAGAGTTTGAAACATTATATACCAAATACGAAGCAGAAGGGAAATTCCGCAAACAAATTCCTGCTCGCGAATTATGGGCAGCAATTATCGATTCACAAATCGAAACTGGTAATCCTTATATGTTATTTAAAGATGCTTGTAACTTAAAATCAAATCAATCACATTTAGGTACTATTCAATCTTCTAACTTATGTACGGAGATTGTTGAATACACTAGCCCTGATGAAGTAGCAGTTTGTAATTTAGCATCTATTGCATTACCTCGTTTTGTTGACGAAAAAACTGGAACATTTGATCACCAACGTTTATTTGATGTAACGTATATCATTACTAAAAATTTAAATAAAGTAATTGACCGTAACTACTACCCAATTCCTGAAGCGCGTAATTCTAACATGCGTCACCGTCCAATTGGTTTAGGTGTGCAAGGTTTAGCAGATGCATTTATTTTAATGCGTTACCCTTTTGAAAGTGAAGAAGCTAAAAAATTAAACGCTGAAATTTTTGAAACAATTTATTATGCTTCAATGACTGCTAGTAAAGATTTAGCAATGGTTGATGGCGCTTACGAATCTTATCCTGGTTCTCCTTTATCAAAAGGCATTATGCAATTTGATATGTGGAATGTAACACCAAGCCCACGTTGGGAATGGAATATATTAAAAGAAGAAGTTGCAAAATACGGTGTACGTAACTCATTGTTATTAGCGCCAATGCCAACGGCTTCAACATCTCAAATTTTAGGTAATAACGAATGTTTTGAACCATATACATCTAACATTTATAGCCGTAGAGTTTTAAGTGGTGAGTTTGCAGTAGTAAACAAACATTTATTACGCGACTTAGTAAAATTGGGAATGTGGAATGATGCTTTGAAAAATAAAATTATTGGAGCTAACGGTTCAGTACAAGGTATTCCTGAAATTCCTCAAAACATAAAAGATATTTACAAAACTGTTTGGGAAATTAAACAACGTACGATTATTGATATGGCTGCCGACCGTGGTGCATTTATTTGCCAATCGCAATCATTAAACTTATTTATACAAGATGCTAATTTTGCTAAATTATCTTCAGCA
>JAYVIS010000001.1:0-3743 GCA_043769975.1 Bacteroidota bacterium | reverse complement strand
TTTTTTTTTGTATTTTTGGTTTACAAATATTAATACAAATTAATAATTATAATTATGAAATTAAAATTTTTTATAACCTGTTTAGCAATTACTTGTTTAACAATTGTCGTTTCTACATCATGTGAAAAGAAAACTGATTGTAAATTAACCCTTAAAACAGTTGATTCGGCTGGTGTTCCTTTACCTAATGCAATTATAAAATTGTATGCTAATGTTAAAACAAGTTCGGGCGCAACTGTTGAAGCTGATTTAAAAGCTGAAGGCGTTTCTGATGCTAGTGGTATTAGTACTTATACGTTTAAATTACCTGCAATTTTAGACATTAAAGCTACTTTTGGAAGTAAAATAGGGATTGGTATCATCAAATTAGAAGAAGGAAAAGGTGTTGATAAAACAGTAACTGTTAAATAATTTCAATTTTCAATATTTCATTGTGAAAAATCCCTTAATTAAAGGGATTTTTTAATTTTAAAACATTTATGGAACCATTATTAATAAAAAACAGCATTTTAATAAATGCTTTGCCACAAAAAGTTTGGGATGCCTTAATCAATCCTGAAAAAACTAAGATTTATATGTACGGTTGCGAAACAGTTTCTGATTGGAAAGTAGGTAGCCAATTACTTTGGAGAGGGAATTATGAAGGAAAAGAAATGGTGTTTGTTAAAGGAAATATCCTTGAAATTGAGGAATTTAAAAAATTAGTTTATACGGTTTTTGATCCAAATAGCACAATGGAAGATATTCCACAAAACTATTTAACGGTTTCATATGAATTAACGTTTGATGGAACCAATACAATGTTATCCGTAACACAAGGTGATTACAACAGTGTTGCTGAAGGTGAAAAACGATACAAAGAATCATATAATAATGGTGAAGGCTGGAATCCAATTTTAATTCAAATTAAAACATTGGTTGAAACTGCCTAGTATGAACGATAAACTCAGTATGAATGATTTAGGACGAATGAGTTCTGAAGAATTTAAATTAGCGCAGAAGCAGCCTTTAATAATTGTTTTAGATAATATTAGAAGTTTAAATAATGTAGGATCTGCTTTTAGAACAGGTGATGCTTTTTTGATTGAAGCTATTTATTTATGTGGGGTAACTGGTATACCACCAAATAAAGAAATAGAAAAAACAGCATTAGGTGCTACAGATACGGTCGTTTGGAAATATTTTAAAACAACTGATGAAGCTATTTCTGAATTAAAAGAAAAGAATTATTTTATTGCTTCTGTTGAACAAGCCAAACAAAGTGTAATGCTTAACAAATTTTTAAAACCGAGTCAGCCAATTGCCTTAGTTTTTGGAAATGAAGTATACGGAGTTGAACAAGATATCATTGATAGGAGTGATGTTTGTATCGAAATACCTCAATACGGAAGTAAGCATTCTTTAAATGTTTCTGTAACTATCGGAATTGTACTTTGGGAACTATTAAAAAAGTAATTATTTTTTAATCCATTTATCTACTTGCCAAACAAGTAATGATGATCCAATGCCAACAATCATTCCTCCAAATACATCGCTAGGGAAATGAACACCTAATCGCATTCGTGAGTAACCAACTCCACACGCATATAAATACGAAGGAACAGCGACATACCATTTTTTTGTTGATAAGGTCACCGCAGTGGCCATTGCAAAGGCTGAGGAAGTATGTCCCGAAGGAAATGAATATTTACCAGCATCAGTTCTTTGAATCACATCATCTGGATATTGTTTAAATGGCCTTGTTCTATTAATACTAAATTTTAATCCTGAAGTAAAAATTATATTCAAACCAATTGCCGCAATTGTTTTAACACCATTCCGCATCATTGGTTTATCATTTTGTATATAGCCAGTTAGTAATAGTGAACCAGGTGCAATAACTAAAGCTGGGTAAACAGAATTGGATGTTAAACGCATGGTTTTATCCCAACAAGGCATTTCATTTTTATTAATTGATTTGAGTATTGATAAATCTATAGATTGAGAGTAGGAGCTAACTCCTAAAACTAAAATGAATATGATTAAAAACCAATTTTTCATATTTCAGAATGTAATAAAACATAAATTATAGGAATTACAATCATAAAAAATAAATAAGTCAAAATAATAGCCGTTTTTTCTAACCATTTTACATCTTTTAAAAATGGTGTTTTTAAAATAGTGGAAATATGATTTATAATTCCACCTTCCATAATACTGTATTGATGAACTCCTGCTTGTATGCCAGCATATCGTTTACTAAAAGATAATATAACACAATCTCTGATTGTCCAATAATCTTTATCTGGTAAATCATTATAATTTACATTGTAATTAATGTTTTCGGTGGTTAGGTAATTTCTAATTTTTTGATTTTTGATTTCCATTATGAGTTCAAAAACCATTGAAACAGGAATAATAATAAAGAAAATACTCTTATTCCAAATAGCAAAAACTGCTAAAGCTAAAATTGATATGATTGTAAAAACAATTCTGATAATATGATTTTGTTTTAAAAACAAAACTTCTAATAATCTACCACCATCAAGTGGCATAAAAGGCAATAAATTAAATAAATTAAGAAATAAAAATATATTAGCAAGCATCATTAATTGCTCACTTGGAAAGGCAAAATTCAAAATAAATAAGCAAAATCCAATAATGATGCCTGGTACAGGCCCAGCCAAAATTACAATACTCATTTGTCGTTGCGATATACTTGTTTTTTTTCCAGAAACATAAGCACCTAATAATGGAATGAAAAATAATTTAACATTCGTATAGTTAAATGCTTTCATTGCAAAAAAATGCCCCAATTCATGAATAAGTAACACAACTAATAGAGCTGCCATATAGGATAAGCTACTATCAAAGACTCCGTAAAATAAAACGGCATAAATCACTAAACTGATAAGTGATTTACGCATCCAATTTTGTTTATTTTCTTCTAAAATAGGTTTTGGTAAAACGCTATTTATTGGTTGTTCAACTTCTGATGTATTAAAATTTTCCACTATGTAAAAATAAGGTTTTGTAAGAGAAATACCATAAAGCCTGATAGATATCCTAAAAGTGCTAATAATGCCATGTTTTTTAAATACCAACTAAAACTAATATTTTCAATTCCCATCACAGCAACACCTGCTGCACTTCCAATAATTAAACAACTTCCACCAGTGCCAGTACAATAACAAATCATTAGCCAAAATTCATCATTTAATGGGAAGTCATACATGCCTAAAGTTGCGGCAAGTAATGGTACATTATCAACTATGGCAGATAATAAACCAATGGATACCGAAATTGTTTTAAGATTTCCAATGGTCTGGTTTAAATAGGTTGCTATATTGCTTAAAATGTTTACTTCCTGCAAACAAGCAACAGCTAGTAATATTCCTAAAAAAAACAAAACACTTGGTACATCTGTTTTTGAAATTGCGTGAGATACTGAAAACTTCTCTTTTTCAAGGCGATTTTTACGTTTATGAATGAGTTCGGTAACAACCCACATAATACCTAAACCAAATAAAATACCCATATAAGGTGGAAGGTGAGTGATGGTTTTAAAAACAGGAACAAACAAAAGGGTGGAAATGCCTAAAAAGAAAATGAGCATTTTATCTTTTTTTGAGATATTATTTTCTTCAGTTGATACTTCAAAATCATTTACAAGCCCTTTCATTTTAATTAATCCAATACCTAATGGAACCATCATGCATGCCAAACTTGGTAAAAATAAATGACTCATCATGTAAGTTGCCGTA